>CAZYQA010000343.1:0-2824 GCA_964649555.1 uncultured Muribaculaceae bacterium | reverse complement strand
TGGATTGGAATGCAAAATATAGCTAAGCCGGGTGATATTAGATTTATAGATCAAAACGGAGATGGAAAATTAGATTCTAGTGATAAATATAAAGCAGGTTGTGGTACACCTAAAGTTGTATTAGGCTTCAATGTTAATTTATCTTATGGCAATTTTGATTTAGTTGCTAATTTCTATGGTAATTTTGGTGTTACAAAATATAATTATACAAAATATCAGTTGCAAAGAATGGATCAGGTATTCAATTATGGAAAGGATGCTTTGAATGCTTGGACTCCTACAAATACCAATACTGATATTCCTAGAGCTGTTCAAGGTGACCCTAATGGTAACTCGCGCGCATCTGACAGATTTATAGAGAGTGGTAATTTCCTTACACTTAACAATCTTCAGATAGGTTATAACTTATCTCCTGCATTGTGTAAAAAGCTTAATATAAGCAATCTAAGAGTGTTCTTGGCAGGTACAAGATTATTTACACTTACAAATTATTCAGGATATGACCCTGTTGTTGGCTCTACATCTAATGATGGCGGAAGCTCAAAATTTATGGGTGTTGATTATGCAATTTATCCGTTAAGCCGTACTTATATGGTAGGTGTTAAATTTGGATTTTAATAATTAATTAGAGATTACAATGAAATTAAAATATATAATTGTTGCAGTTGTTGCTGCACTTACAGGGTTAAGTTCTTGTACGGGATTTTTGGATGAGTCAAGTAATCCGAACTATCTTACTCCTTCTACATTTTGGAAAAATGAAGGTGATATTGAGAAAGGTTTAACAGCGGCCTATGCCAGATTGCAACCAAGTATGAATTGGGGTGCACCATATGAAAGATTTATTGTTTTGGATTGTTATAGAAGTGATGAATTAGATTTCAGAGCCGATGTTCCTGAGTGGAACAGATTAGCAATGTTTGCTAATACTTCTACCGATTGGTCTTGCTGTATGGGTGAGTGGAGTGAGTTGTATAAGGGCATTAACTATTCGAATCAATGTATTGATAATATTCCAAATGTACCTGGTATTTCTGATGAGGTGAAGAATAGGTCTATTGCTGAGGCAAGATTTTTAAGAGCTTATTATTATTATAGATTGTATATTAATTTTGGAGAGATGCTTCCTTTAATTACTAAGGAGATTAAAGGTTCAGAGCAGGAGTATTATCCAGCTCAAGCTGCTTCAGGTGAAATCGTTGCTTTTATTGAGAGTGAATTACTTGATATTCAAAAATATTTACCTGAGCCTGAGTTTTGGGCTAAAAAACCTGGTAGAGCTCATAAATATATGGCTGCTGGTATATTAGCAAAACATTATATGTTTAGAAAAGAGTTGGCTAAAGCTGAAATTGAACTCTCTAAAATTATTGATAGCAAGAAATTTGATTTGATAGATAATTATGCTCATCTATGGGATGGATTACATAAAAATAGTGAAGAGGCTGTTTTTGAGATTCAATTTTCTGGAAGCGATGATGGTGGCAGAAGAGAGCATAGTAGAATAGCTTTACACTTAGCAGCTGATGCAGCTGAGGGTTATGAAGAGGCTTACCCTTCAAGATGGTTGTTTGAAACAATGAAGAATGATTTAACTGTTGATGGTGAATATAGCCAAAGATTATACTCAACAATTCTATTTAATGACCCTAAAACTTCTGCTTTTTATTTTACAGAGAAGAAAAGCAAGTTTACTGATTGGCATAATGAAAATGCAATTTACTGGCATAAATATATGACATGGGATCCATCTTTAAGCCCTCATTGGAGTAGAAGTGCTTATAATATTCCTGTTGTAAGATATGCAGATGTTCTATTACTTTATGCTGAGTGCCTAAATGATAAAGGTGCTACAAAAGAGGCTATTGAGTATATTAATAAAGTGAGAGCGCGTGTAGATGTTACTCCTATTGCTGAAACTATGAGTAAAGCAGAAGTTCTTAAACATTTACAAGATGTTGAAAGACCAACCGAGCTTGCTTTAGAGGGGGGCAGATGGTATGATCTTATCCGTTGGGGTATTGTAGAGGAGACATTGAAAGCTCATAATAAGCCTTATGTTGATAACTTCATTGCAACTAAGCATACATTAATGCCAATTCCTCATGACGAATTTTTATTAAATCCTGAATGGGATCAAAATCCGGGATACTCAAAATAATATAATTCGCATTTACAATGTTAAAAACAAAAACTTATTTATATACAGGGTTGCTCCTTTTAGGAGCAGCCTTTTCTTGCACTAATAATTCGCAAGAGAGTAAAGAGGAGTTAAAATCCTCACAAGCCGAATTTAAGAATCTCTTAAATATAAAAAATATCCCTGCTAATCAAAAGGATAGAGATTGCTTTGCTTTTTCTGATAATGGTGCTTGGACAGGATATGCTTTACCTCAATTAGAGAGTAGATCTATGCAAGGTGCTTTTATCGGCCCTTATTTGATGAGTGGTAGAGGTTGGTTGGCTCTCTCTTTAGCTGAGCCTCAAATTACTCTTAATGGTGCAAAATATGACTTAACTCGCAATATACAAACCACTACATATTTTCCGGGTAAATTGGAACAAATTGCAAAAGATCGCAATATTCAATTCACTACTGAGCTATGTTATGTAAATTCTAATACAGCTCTTATTCGCTCTGTTATCAAAAATATTGGTAACGAAAATGCTAATGTTTCATTAAACTGGAGAGGTGGAGTATTTAATGATATTGCCTCTTTATCTAAAGAGAATGATGGTGTTTTAGTTTCTGAAAATAAGGATAATGGGTTGCTTTCTTCAACCTCAACGCTCTGTGCTTGCGCCCCGTATGCGTAACCGTTCA
>CAZYQA010000342.1:0-2831 GCA_964649555.1 uncultured Muribaculaceae bacterium | reverse complement strand
AATTTGCTCAAAACTGCTATTCTCTCGTGGGGGGTGGATATGCATATTTAGGCGTGATGTTTTTTTATTGCATAGCTATTGCTTGAGATAATTTTTTTTATTAAAATTATCTGAAATCTATAAGAGCATTATTAATCGGGGGATATAATTTATGCAGATACTCCGGTGTGCTATTGATAAATTTATAATGAAACTAAAAACCTCGACAATCAATCGATTATCGAGGCTTTTTTTGTTGGCGGTATGGACGGCAGAATGAATCCAAGGTTAATTACTTGACGTTCATTATTCTATAAAATTAAAAAATCAAAGCCCGCGATTTTAACTCCTTGTTTTTCTGGGCTTTACGTTACGGTGCCGGTACTTAATAAAATCCAAATCTTCACTTTTGCGATGACCGATCTGCATAGCAAGTGCAGTACCAGCACAAAGAATATATGGCTTAATGCTATCCATTGTTGAAACTTTTTCAATAATGACATCTATTTCCTCTGTTAACCCTTTACGCATAATATGATAGTTGCTGTTTTATATGTTCTCTTTCAACTCTTTTTAGGTATTGCTCAGGTTTCTTAATATCAAAATAATACATAGCAATCATCACATTAAGATTAAAGATATAATCGCCTTGAATAGCCATCTTTTCTCTCCAAATTTTACGAATGTAATCTCTTTGATAAAGTTCAAATAATTTCGAGATATCCTTTAAGTCAAGATATATAAACACCTTTTCAATAAGCTCCTCACTTGGAATGGTATCGGCTTTAATATTGTCATACGACCAAAAGGCATTAACCCCAACTAATGCTTCAACCAATTCATTTATTAAACCCTGTTTATATTTTTACACGACAAATAACAATTAGCCTATCTATTCTGAATCAAAATACGAATTAGTTATTCTCTGCACAGAAAATGAATTATTTGTGGTTTAACTGTGCAAAAAAATACTATATTTGCGTATTATTTGATGATTGTTGATATGGAAAGTCTAAAAGAATTAGGAGTAATCCCCTTTGAATATTCAGTATTGGAATCAATGTTGGGAAAATATGCTGCTCCACGCCACAAGATTGCTTCGTTGGAAAAAACGGGGCAAATTGTTCGCTTAAAGAGGGGGCAATATGTTGTATCGCCTAAAGTAACAAGAAAGATATTATCAACAGAGTTAATTGCTAACCATATCTATGGTCCATCTTATGTGTCAATGGAGAGTGCATTGAGATACTATGGATTGATACCTGAGAGTGTTTACGCTATTCGCTCAATGACCTTAAAGAGATCTCGTGACTTTGAAAACTCCATTGGTAGGTTTGATTACACTCAGTGTACAAGCGATTACTATGCTATCGGTATTCGTCAAATTAATGAAAAAGATTATTCTTTTCTTATAGCCACACCAGAAAAAGCACTATGCGATTTGATAGCCTATACCCCTAAATTAAACCCTCGTTTTATTAGCTCAATGCGAGAATTTTTAGAAGAAGATTTACGCCTTGATATGGATGAATTCTACAAAATGGATATAGATATTTTTAGAGCTTGTGCCGAAGTTGGAAAGAAAAGTGCAGAAATTAACAATATAATAAAGATAATCAGAAATGAGTCTATTTGATAATATGTTATCTCGTTACACTATTGTAACTGATAACGACCTACGCAATGCAACACATGAAGTAATGCAAGAAGTGACTCTTGCAGGATTATATCGTGGAGGTTTCTTCGACAAAGCTGCATTTTATGGTGGTACTTGCCTTAGAATATTTCATAAATTAGAGCGTTTCTCTGAAGATATGGACTTCTCATTAATTGCTAAAAATGAGAGTTTCAATATAGAAGATTTCTTCCCTGCTATTATCACTGAATTCAAAGCTGTAGGACGTGAAGTTGAGATTACCAAGAAGAATAAAAGTACATTTACAAATATAGAGTCAGCCTTTTTGAAAGATGATACAGCAACTTATGATGTAGCATTCAGATCAGACAAGCGAGTAAAAATTAAAATAGAGGTTGATGTAAACCCACCTCTAAATTTTACTACTGAGCAGAAATTACTGTTGCATCCATTTTCGTTTATGACTCGTTGTTTTACTCTTTCCGACTTGTATGCAGGTAAAATGCACGCACTTGTATTTAGAAATTGGAAAGGTAGGGTTAAAGGGCGTGATTGGTATGATTTTGAGTGGTATGTCAGAGGTGGTGTAGAACTTAATTTCAATCACCTACAGGAACGTATCAGACAATTCAATGGTGTTGAGATGTCGCAAGCAGAGTTTATTGATAGACTTAAAGAACGATTATCGACAACAGATATAAATATGGTAAAACGTGATGTTGAACCATTCATAAAGAATACTCAAGAGTTGGAAATTTGGTCTAATGACTATTTTCTTCAACTTGCAAGTATGATAAAGTTTAAGCCTTAGTATTCATTATCATTTTAAGGTGTAAACTTCCCCTTTTTAGGGAAGGGGACAATATTGAAAAACTAGGATTGATTGAATTGTATAATGGGCATAAAGATTATGCCTCAGAAATAATAAGTAAAGCATTATCATATCCTGATGATTATACAGAAACGATAAAGAAGATATTTGGTTCTAAATTATCTTCTCAACTCACAGATTCACAAATATATCGTATAATTTATGGCAACTATGTTTGTCAAAAAGAGTATGGCATACGTTCGTTATCTAAACTTACGGCAGATATTCTTACACAACTTCAAAAGATGTAATATAAATGGATCACGTGCAAAAGCCTGTGGGAAAATTCTTCTCAGAGCTTCTACTGCCCCATGTTTATCATGAAATCAACTAAGGTGATGGAGC
>CAZYQA010000341.1:0-2856 GCA_964649555.1 uncultured Muribaculaceae bacterium | reverse complement strand
CCCATTCTCTTAGCTTTGCAAAACACCAATTTAGCAAGAAATAGCATATATAAGCAGACTTTCCGTTACAAATCCGTTACCTATTTTATGACGGATGATGTTTAAGCAAAGTCTTTGTTTATAGGGTTTTATAAAACAAATGCAGCTTTGTTTTTTAGGTTTTATCTTCAAAAGGATAAAAATCTCTGTTTCAAAGTTTCTTTTGCTTAGAACTGCTTAATCTTGCATAATTTCCTTTAGCTCATAGTGAAGTATTTTTGTAATCAAAAAAATGACTATGAGTAAAGAATTAAAAGTGAGCTTCTACTTACGTAAAAATGAAGTAAAAGACGATGGTTCGGCTGCTATTCTTGGAAGAATACAGCTTGGTAAATCAATGGCACAATTCAGTGCTAAAGTAAATGTTCCTATCAAATTATGGGATACTACTTCTGCCAGAGCATTAGGCAAAAGTAAACAAGCCTTATCCATAAATAAGGAACTTGACAAAATCAATGTGGAAATCAATTCCCATTACAAACGCTTAGCAGAAAAAAGCGATGTTGTTACAGCTACTCAGCTAAAAGATGCTTTTCAAGGTATTGCTACTTCACAAGATACCTTAGTTCAACTTTATCACAGACAAAACGAACTCTTTAAACAAAAGGTTGGTATCAATCGTACACTTGCAACTTACAAGTGCCATGTGGTATCACTTAATCATCTTAAACGTTTTCTAAAGAAGAAATATAATGTAGAAGATGTTCCTTTTCAACTATTAGACCCTTCCTTTATTGAATCCTACGACCACTACCTGCGCATTCAACTTAAATTCACCTCAAATACTATCATTAGAATTATTGGGCATCTAAAACATGCTGTACATAGTGCTATTAATGAAGGTATTATTACTCGTGACCCTTTTTCTGAATATACATATCAAACAGAATCTTTAAAACCTAAATCTCTAACGGCTGAAGAACTTGATAAACTGATGAATACCCCACTTGGTAAAGCTAATCTTTATTTGGTGAGGGATATGTTTTTGTTTTCAGTCTTTACTGGCTTAGCTTACAGTGATGTAAAGAATCTTACTGAAGATAATTTGGCTAAAGATGCCGATGGTATGTGGTGGATACATACCAAACGACAAAAGACAGGGAGTGAGTGTCATATCCCTTTGCTGGAGCTTCCATTACAAATTATTGAGAAATACAGAGGTTTAAATGATAATGGCAAACTTTTGGTGATGCTTAGTTGCAGTAAAACTAATATAAATCTGAAAAAGATTGCTAAGATTTGTGGTATAGATAAGCGTGTTCATTATCATCAAGCCAGACATTGTTATGCAAGTTTGATTATGCTTTCACAGGGTATCTCTATGGAAACAACATCTAAACTTCTTGGGCATAGGGATATTCGTTCTACTCATATCTATGCTCGTGTTTCTACTGAAAAGATTAATTCTGATATGAAGAATTTAAACCAGAGATTACAAAGTAATTATCAATTAGCAGATTAATAACTATGGCAACAAAGAAAACAGAAAAGAAAGCATATAGCACTTTTGCTATTTTGTTTTTTATCAACAAGAATAAGATTAAGAAGAATGGACTTTGTCCTCTTATGGGCAGAATTTCTGTAAATGCTAAGATGGTTCAGTTTAGCACAAAGATGGATATTGACCCTAAACAGTGGAATGCTAAGAAGTATAGACTTAATGGCAGTGGTAGTGATGTTTTGAAAGTCAATTTAAAGTTAGATAAACTTACAGCTGAAATTACAGAGCATTATAATGAACTTGTAATAAATCATGGTTTTGTTACTGCTGAGCTGGTTAAAAATAGGCTTAATGGAATTGGTAATAAGAAAACGATGCTTATTGAGTTGTTTGATGAACATAACGAGGAATACAAGGAAAAAGTGGGAGTAAACAGGTGTTATTCTACTTATTGTCGTTATCTATTTGTTAGGAATCATGTTAAGAATTTTATTCTTTGGGAGTATGGCGAGGAAGATATTAGATTGAGGTCTTTAACCCTGACTTTTATTGAGAAGTTTGATTTATATCTTCGTTCTGAATATAAAATGGCAGAGGGGACTATTAGTGCTTACACTATCCTACTTAGAAAGATTGTTTGTAGAGCTATTAGTCAAGGAACACTTATAGGTAATCCTTTTGCTGAATATATACCTAAGCAAGTTCCAAAGAAGTGTAAGCACCTCACGCAAGAAGAACTTGATAAAATGATGCAAACACCTTTAAGCCATAAGGCATTGCGTAAGACTAGGGATTTATTTGTCTTTTCGACGTTTACAGGTATCGCTTATGTGGATTTATGTAAATTATCAACTGATAATCTTGAAATTAAAGAAGATGGTTCTTGGTGGTTACATTTTACAAGACAAAAGACAGGAAGTGAGTGCCATCTTCGTTTGTTAGATATGGCTATCAGTATCATCAAGAAGTATGAGGAACAGCGAACAAGTGATAAGTTATTTGATATTGGTAAATATAATGAAATCAATATAAGTTTAAAACGTGTAGCCAAACGATGTGGCATGGACAGGAACATAACTTACCACATGAGCCGTCATAATTTTGCTAGCTTGATTACTCTATCACAAGGTGTTCCAATAGAAACAGTTAGTCAAATGATGGGACACTCTGGACTGCGCACAACTCAAATTTATGCTAAGATGCTTGATAAGAAAGTCAAGGAGGATATTGTGGCTTTAGCTGATGAGATGAAAGGTAAATTCTCAGTGTTTAATGATGAGAATTATTCTACTGATAAGATAATTAGAAAATAAAATTAATGCTTTAAAAATCAAGAAATTATGAAACGTAGTAAAATAGAAATAAGTTTAGCAGGT
>CAZYQA010000340.1:0-2864 GCA_964649555.1 uncultured Muribaculaceae bacterium | reverse complement strand
GTAATTTAATATCATATTTTATTTTTTTATATATTTGTGAGAAACTATTTTAATTTATTTTAGATAGGATATTAAAACAATTTCTAAGTTACCAAATTTAAAAACTATTAATAAAACACTATGAACATAAAGAGATCTTTCTCACTTCTCCTGTTATTAGGATTAGTGAATCTATTAAGTGCACAAGATTATTCGTGGCATCCTGAAGATGAAAACTTCGCTGAAAGTTGTACCTCAATTATGGTTGGAAAACAAGCTAGTACAGATGGTTCTGTTATGACAGCACATTCGTGCGACTCAAATTACAGAACTTGGCTAACCATGGAGAAAAGAAAAAAATATAATAAAGGGGAAACTCAACCAATTTTTGTAGGTCTTTTACATAATGAGGAGCCTCACGATATGAGAAAAGTAACTGAAAAAGGGAGAATTCCTGCAATTTCAGGTGAAACATACAGATTCTTAAATGTTGCTTACCCATGCTTAAACGAGAAACAATTAGCAATTGGGGAAACAACCACCGTTGGTAAAAACGAACTAGTAAACAAAGATGGTCTATTCCAAATTGAAGAGCTTGAAAGAATAGCTTTGGAGAGATGCTCAACTGCTAGAGATGCTATCAAAGTAATGGGAGCACTGGCAGAGGAGTATGGTTATGGAGATTCAGGAGAGTGCCTAACAATTGCCGATAAAAAAGAGGTATGGCATTTTGAAATCTACGGAACAGGCAAAGAGGGTAAACCGGGTGCACTTTGGGTAGCTCAAAGAATTCCTGATGATCATGTGGGAGTATCTGCAAACATTCCAAGAATAGGAGTTGTAGATTTTAAAGATCCTAATAATTTCATGTATGCTTCTGATATTAAAGAGAGAACAAAGAAAATGGGATTATGGGATGGTAAAAGCGAATTCAAATTCTACAAAATGGTTCATAATGGCAAACCATTCTCATACAGAGAATTCTGGGTATTAAACACCCTAGCTCCATCTTTAAAATTAGATTATAATTCAGATGAACTTCCTTTTTCAGTAAAACCTGAGAAAAAAGTATCTCCAGAGCAAATGTTTGAGTTCTATAGAGAAACTTATGATGGAAGCGACTGGGATCAAGCTAAAAACTTAGCTGTAGAAGTTGACAGAAGAAAAAGAGACGAAGCAGGAAATACAGTTAATTATAAAGATACAGTTTATCCTGTTTCAACATATATGACTGGCGACATGAGAGCATTACTTAATAAATTGAATCCAGATGCCACAAAAAGAATCAGAACAATTGCTGTAATCCAATGCTCATATTCTCACGTAATCCAACTAAGAGATTGGTTACCTGACGAAGTAGGTGGAGTAGCATATTTCTCATTTGATAATCCTGCACAAAGCCCAAGAATTCCTATCTACGCAGGTAGCACAAAACTTCCTGAAGGATTTGATGTATGTGGACAACATAGATACAGACAAGATGCTGCAGTATGGCCATACAGAGAGACAAATAGAATTGCAACAATCAACTGGGATAAAACCAGAAAATTGATTGAAGATGAAGTTGCCTATTATGAAGCAAAAATGATGAAAGATAATTCTATTGTTGAGCAAGAGGCTGCACAACTAATAAAAGAGGGTAAAAAACAAGAAGCTGAAAAGGTACTCAACAACTATACACAAAAGTTTGCATCTGCAACAAGTAAAACTTGGAGTGATCTAAAAGCAGAACTTTGGACAATTTTTGCAAGAAGTATGTAATTTTACAACTTTTTGTTAAAAACTTTTTGAACTGCGCTAATTTATGGCACAGTATTTGAAATAAACTTAAACGAAGTTTTTCATAGTTTAAGTTTAGGTTAAGTAGCGAGACCAGCCCGAGATGGGTACGGTCTCGTGAATTTTTTAAATATATCCCATCCACTATTTATATATTTATGTAACACCTACCACATAATTTGCTAAGTTTGTAAAGTGATAAAAAACTATATTATGACACAGCAAAACACAATTAAATTATTTGAAGAAAAAAGAGTGCGTACAGTATGGGATGGTGATAGAGAGGAGTGGTTTTTCTCTATAATTGATGTCATTGCTGTACTAACCGAAAGTGGGAATCCAAGAAAATATTGGAGCGTACTAAAAACACGTTTAAAGAACGAGGGAAATCAAACGGCTACAAATTGTAGCCAGTTGAAACTTCCTGCAGATGATGGTAAAAATAGGCTTACAGATGTTGCTACAACAGATCAGCTCTTCCGTCTTATCCAATCAATTCCATCTCCAAAAGCAGAGCCATTTAAGTTGTGGATGGCACAAGTAGCTAAAGAGAGACTAGACCAAATCCAAAACCCCGAATTATCAATTGAGCAAGCAATGCTAGACTATAAGAGGTTGGGATACTCTGATAATTGGATAAATCAAAGATTAAAAAGTATTGAAATCCGCAAAGATTTAACTGATGAATGGTAAAGGATTAAAAAAAGAGAATTTAAGAGATAATATGACTAATACAGAGCTTGTATTAAATATGCTTGCAGAATTATCTACCACTCAAATTTCAGAAGTACAAAATCCTGAAAATTTTGATGAACATATTAATGTAGCAAAACAGGGTGGAAACATTGCTAAAAATGCAAGATTAGAATTAGAAAAGAAAACGGGTAAAAAAGTTGTCAGCAATCTAAAAGCAAAAGATATCTTGGGCTTAAATGATAAAGCTCCAAACAATACCAAATAAATTTGGTGTTAATCTGTATTAAGTTTCTCGAAAACATTAATAAAAATTTAATTGCAGAAAAAATTCATCTAGACATTAATAGCAATAAACAAATATAATACAGGATATTAGAAATAAATAACTTAAATGTCTTAGTTTAGGTTAA
>CAZYQA010000339.1:0-2866 GCA_964649555.1 uncultured Muribaculaceae bacterium | reverse complement strand
AGGTGGTGGATAAAGCTACAAAAAGAGGTGTAAGAGTTACGGGATCTGAAGTTGTAGGATTGATACCTAAAAAAGTATTAATCGAGGCTGGTAAATATTACCTTAATAAACAACAAAGATCTGCAGGTATTTCAGAAGATGAGATTATCAAAATTGCTGTAAAATCTATGGGATTAGATGATTTAAAACCATTCAACCCAAGAGAGAAAGTGATTGAGTTCTTAATGGAAGACTCACTAGATACAGGCAAAAAATTGATTGATATGACTTGCAAAGGTTTCGCATTAGAGACTGCAAGCGAGTCACCGGCTCCGGGTGGTGGATCAATCTCTGCTTATGCAGGAGCATTAGGAGCTGCTTTAGGTACTATGGTGGCAAACCTATCTTCTCATAAACCGGGATGGGATGATAAATGGGAATATTTCTCAAAATGGGCTGAAAAAGGGCAAGCAATTATGAATGAGCTAATGTTCTTGGTAGATGAGGACACCAACGCTTTCAATAAAATCATGGCTTGTTTCTCTATGCCTAAAACTAATGACCAAGAGAAAGCTGAAAGAGCTGCTGCTTTACAAGCTGCTACAATATATGCAACAGAGGTGCCTTTCAGAACTATGGAGTGTGCTTTTAGTGCCTTTGATCTTATCGAGGCTATGGCAAAAGAGGGTAATCCAAACTCTGTATCAGATGCCGGAGTAGGTGCATTATGTATCAGAACAGCTATTCAAGGAGCATATCTAAACGTGAAAATCAATGCGGTAGGTATCAAAGATAGAGCAATAGCTGAGAATATATTAAATAAAGCTAAAGAGATTTCGGAATTGGGGGATAAGAGAGAGCGTGAAATATTAGCTATTGTAGAGGATATTATTAATAAATAATAATAATTGATGAACCTTTCTTTTTTACTATTGTTAATATTATCGAAATAGTTTTTTAAGTTAGGTTAAGTCGGAAGGAGCCGTCGGACTCGGGAGAGCCTGCGGCTTTTTTATTTTTATGAATAATGGGACAATTTTTTGTTTATATTTGCTCTGAATATTAAATATTTAATAAAATGAAAAAATTTATCCTAATACTTTTGACTATTCTATTAGTTTCTCCTGCTGCATTCGCAGATCGAAAAAAGAAAAAAGCTAATAAAGATACCGATAATTTCAGATACGATATTGAGTATTGCAAACCATCAGGTGATGGAACTTATTTAGTTAAAGTTTGGAGTTATTCTCGTAGGCCAAGTGTTGCTGTGGGGCAAGCTAGAAAAAATGCCGTTCATGGAATTATATTTAAGGGATGCGCTACTAATGGTGAGACAGGTAGTGTAAGCATGAAGCCGCTTGCTAAAGATGCCTCAATACAATATGATAAATCTGATTTTTTTGATGCCTTCTTTTCTGATGCAGGGAATTATAATGTTTATGTTACTCAATCTATGGAAGGGAATCAGGATGTTATCAAAGTGGGTAAAGATTATAAGATTGGCGTTATTGTAAATGTAAGCAAAGATCAACTCAGAAAGCATCTGGAAGATGCAGGAATTATTCGTTCATTAACTCAAGGATTCTAATATTTAACTAATGAAAAAACTTTTGATATTTTGTATGTGCCTAGTTGCAATATGTAGTTGTTATGCACAAAAAAAGACTCAAATATCATCATACTATGAAGCTGAGCCGGAATTTCTTAATACGGAGTATGATGGATCTATAACTTTGAGAACTTACGGACAGGGTAAAAATAATAGGGATGCACATACGCAGGCGTTTAAGAATGCTATATATGTTGTCTTGTTTAAGGGGGTGAAATCTAATGAGCCATCAACATTACGCCCTCTGGTACCGGAGGCTAATGCCAAAGATAAGTATGAAGATTTTTTTAATGACTTCTTCTCGGATGGGGGTGCATATACCCGTTTTGTGAGCTTAAAAGATATGGCAAGAAAATCTAAAGTGAAAGAATACAATGCAATTCAAATGAAAAAGACATTGACTGTTACGGTAGATAAGCCTAAATTAAAGAAATATTTAATCAAGAAAAAAATAATAAAATAGTATATGAAGAAGCTGATTTTAACCTTAGTACTCACTTTTAGTGTGATTTCACTTTTTTCTCAAGCGAAAAAGCCCACTATAATGGTTGTTCCAAGTGACTTGTGGTGTAATACTAATGAATACATGATGGAGTTTGATAATCAAGGGTCAAAAGTTTATATTCCTGATTATGTAAAAGCATTGCAAACTGATAGGAATCTTGTTCCTGTAATTGCAAAGATCAATGATTTGATGGCTGATAGAGGGTTCCCTCTTAAGAATATGGAGTCGGAGATAAAGTCTATAAATAATAGTAATGCAGAGCTAAGTATGCTACAAAGCAAAAATGGTGGAGAGATAGCAGAAAGCCCACTGGATCAGCTACGCCAGAGATCTAAAGCTGATATTATTTTGCAGCTTACATGGAATGTAAATAAAGTTGGGCCAAAATATTCAATACAATATACATTACAAGGAATTGATGCTTATACGAATAAACAAGTTGCCGGTGAAACAGGTGTTGGGCCACAAACATTCACTGCTGATATTCCAACATTATTAAATGAAGCAGTTGTTACCCATATTGATAATTTTTGTGATAGGTTGCAAAATCATTTTGATGATTTATTAAATAATGGCAGAGAGATAAAAGTAAATGTGAGAGTATTTGATACTGCTCCTTTTGATTTGGAGGTTGATTTTAATGGAGAAGAACTGCTTGAGGTAATAGATAATTGGATGAATGATAATACTGTTAATCACAGGTATAGCCCTCCCTCTTTCATCATATAAAGGAATTCTTACTTGCTCAAAATCCATATAATTCTCCGATGAAG
>CAZYQA010000338.1:0-2876 GCA_964649555.1 uncultured Muribaculaceae bacterium | reverse complement strand
CCATCAAATGCAGGTAATCTTATGGAACCTAAAGTATTCACTGTAGTGGACCATGGAGCAGACGGTGCGTATATTACCGAAAATGAAAAAGCTGTTGCGGCATGGGTATTCAAGAACAATAAGCATGCAGGAGCTACTACAAATACACTTTGTAACTCAAAATGTCTTTATTTAGCTGTAAGAGTTAATAATAATGTGTACGGTGTAGTCGGTATTGTCATAGGTAATGCACCACTAGAATCATTCGAAAATAGCATATTGCTTTCCATACTTGGAGAATGCGCTTTAGCCCTAGAAAATAGGCATACGGAAAAGGAGAAGCAGGAAGCTGCAATTTTAGCAAAGAATGAACAATTGAGAGCTAGTTTATTAAGATCCATTTCCCATGATCTTAGAACACCCCTCACTTCAATTTCAGGTAATGCGGGTATACTAATTTCAAATGAAAGCGCATTGGCGCCAGAGAAAAGAAAACAATTATATAGCGATATTTATGATGATTCCATGTGGCTAATAAATCTTGTGGAAAATCTCCTTGCTGTAACTAAAATCGAAGATGGAACCTTGAATTTGCATATGTATGCTGAACTTATAGATGATGTAATAAGGGAAGCACTTAATCATGTAGACAGGCTAAGTAGTGACCATAATATTGTAGTAAAAGAATCAAATGAATTTATAATGGCAAAAATGGATGCAAAACTTATCATGCAGGTTATAATAAATATAGTGGACAATGCTATAAAGTATACCCCAAAAGGTTCTACCATAAGCATTTCAACATGGAAAGCTGAGGGCAAGGTATTTGTTAAGATTTCCGATGATGGTTATGGAATATCGGATGAAGCAAAGCCAAGAATATTTGATATGTTTTATATTGGCGATATGAAGGTGGCCGATAGCAAAAGAAGTCTTGGTCTTGGACTAGCTTTATGTAAATCTATCATCAATATACATGGTGGAGAGATTATGGTGTTAGATAATAAGCCATCAGGAACCGTTTTTAAATTTACATTGCCAGCTGAGGAGGTAGTTTTACATGAATAAGCCATTAATATTAGTTGTTGAAGATGATAATGCTGTAAGAAATCTTATTTCCATAGCTCTTGAAACTCATGGGTATCGCTTTCGCACAGCATCTACGGGAGATGTGGCCATAATGGAGGCGGTTTCATATAATCCTGATATCGTGTTGATGGATCTAGGCTTACCAGATGTAGACGGTGTAGATGTGATAAGGAAAATAAGAACTTGGTCAAATGTACCTATAATTGTAATCAGTGCTAGGAGCGAGGACGATGATAAAATTCATGCGCTAGATTCAGGGGCAGATGATTATATCACAAAACCATTTTCTGTGGAGGAACTTATGGCTAGATTGCGTGTGACCATTAGAAGGATTAATTGTGCCCCAGGTATGTCTAGCTCAGAATCTTCTTCCTTTATAAATGGAGATCTAAAAATCGATTATGCGGCAGGATGTGTTTATATGAGTTCTCGGGAGCTTCATTTGACACCTATAGAGTACAAGCTCTTATGCCTCTTAGCCAAAAATCTTGGCAAAGTATTAACCCACACTTTTATTACCAAGGAAATATGGGGTAATACGTGGGACAGCGATGTAGCTTCCCTACGAGTTTTTATGGCGACGCTTAGAAAAAAAATCGAGGTGGATACATCATCGCCAAAGTATATTCAAACCCATGTAGGCATAGGATATCGCATGCTAAAGGTATAAATTTGACTTTGGTGAAATGAAAAAGTAAATTCCACCTTGTATGACTAAATTCCACTGTCATAGAAAAAAACATCAAATATATGTTGTTTTTCATAATAATTGTGTATAATATAAGGCAAAACCATGATTTTTATATGATTTTTGGGCACAACAACATGTAGGTGCAAAAAACCATTTTTTTTGAAAAGGTAAATTCCACCCTTGTTTTGTGACTATTCATAATCCTTGATCATATAGTTGGTGGTTTTAAAATATTATTATTTTAGTAAGTCTGGGTTCAAGGTTATATCATTGGGTGGTATAAGAGTTGCACCCAGCTTTTCTAAAATGTCCTTACCATAGATAGTTCTGAATAACTCATAAGGCGTTAAATCGCCTATTTTTTTTCTTCCGTAGGAATTTATGTGATTCATCATAAGTTCAACTTTGTCTTGCGTTAGATTATTAAACGAAGTGCCTTTAGGCAGTATTCGTCTGATTAGTTCATGATTGTTTTCAGCAGCTCCTTTCTGGTGAGGAGCTGAAGGATCACAATAAAAAAGTTGAGTTCTACGATTTCCAGCTTTATCAAATTCTATAGCCAACGGATTAGAGAACTCACTACCATTATCCGTAAGACATAGCTTAAAAAGTTTTATAAAGTTTTCTGGATTTAGCTCCCAGTATAACTTTTCGAAAATATCTATGACTGACTGTGAATCGTTGGCATTGCGAAGGTATGCTAACATAAATTCTGATTCAACAAAGTGTATAGTAAGCAACACTTTGCCTCCCTTAACACCTTCTACAGAATCCAATTCTACAATTGGAGTATCAAGATTATTCGTTACATATTCATTAAAATCTATATATGTACGCCCAATTCTACACCTTTTATCGACTTTGAAGGAATCATGCCGACTTTTCCTAGCACGATATCTGACTTTCCTCGGTAAATCTAGATTTTTAGCAGTGAGAATGCCTGCATCAATATAATTGTAAATGCTCTTCTCTGAAAACATTATCCTATCCATGTTATTAACGCAAATATGGTGAACTGACTGCCCTTTTTGTATTAGAGGAGATATTGTGGAATCAAGAACTGTTGCCTCTACTTCTGATAAGGCAAATCCACTTCTAGCTTCGCTAAGCGTAGCTT
>CAZYQA010000337.1:0-2877 GCA_964649555.1 uncultured Muribaculaceae bacterium | reverse complement strand
AATTTATAAAAATAGTTATTCCTTGCTTAATAACCAAACTTATTTAAATTTCAATAAACAATAAATATGTAGTAACTTGGTGCCGATTTTTATATGGAACAAATGAAAGAGAATCTATTAGATAAGATAAATAACCCTCAAGATATTAAAAAATTAAATATAGACCAGCTTCAAGATTTATGTAAAGATATTAGGCATTATATGCTTGAATGTTGTGCAAATAATCCGGGACATCTAGGTGCTAGTTTAGGTGCTGTTGAAACAGCAGTGGCATTGCATTATGTTTATGACACTCCAAAAGATAAATTGGTTTGGGATGTTGGGCATCAAGCCTATGCTCATAAAATTATTACGGGGAGAAAAGAGGAGTTTAAGAATAATAGAAAATATAAAGGGCTAAGTGGGTTTACAAAAAGAGCTGAAAGTATATACGATCCTTTTGGAGCGGGGCATACTTCTACATCAATTTCAGGTGCTTTAGGTATTGCAGAGGCGGCTAAGATAAAGGGAGAAGATACACATGCCGTAGCTATAATTGGAGATGGGGCACTCTCCGGAGGGCTATCTTTTGAAGCTCTAAATAATGCAGGGGCACTGAAATCTAATATACTTGTAATAGTAAATGATAATCAGATCTCAATAGATAAGAATGTGGGTGCAATGCACAACTATCTTGTTAAAATATCTACTTCCAGAACTTATAATAAGCTGAAAGAGAATATATGGGGCCAGCTGGATAACAGAAATTCCAAAAGAAAGCTACGATCTCTTATTCAAAAGTTTATGTATAGCACCAAGCTAGCGTTCTTTAAGAGTGGATCTATATTTGAGAGCTTGGGCTTCAGATACTTTGGAACAGTTGATGGGAATAATATTATAGAGATGGTAACAACCCTCAGTAATATTAAAAATATAAAAGGGCCTAAGATACTTCATATACGCACAATTAAAGGGAAAGGTTATAAGCCTGCTGAAGAGAATCAAAGTATATGGCACGCTCCTGGTAAATTTGATATAAATACGGGTGAGAGAATAAAAAGTGGAAAGGATGTAGATCGTTATCAAGATGTTTTTGGTGATACCATAGTTGAATTGGCTCAGAATAACCCTAAAATAGTTGCAATAACGCCGGCGATGGCATCTGGATGCTCAATGAATAAGATGATGAATATATTTCCAAACAGATCTTATGATGTGGGGATAGCTGAGCAGCATGCAGTAACTTTTTCAGCAGGATTGGCCTCTGAAGGGATCCTCCCATATTGTAATATCTACTCGTCCTTTATGCAGAGGGCATTTGATAATATTATACATGATGTTGCTATTCAAAACTTAAAAGTTATATTCTGTATTGATAGGGGGGGGCTTGTAGGAGAAGATGGGGCTACTCATCACGGGGCTTATGATTTGGCGTATTTACGCTTTATACCCAATATCACCATAATGGCACCTATGAATGAGGTTGAATTGAGAAATGCAATGTATTCTGCCTCTTTGCCTGAGTATGGGATAACTTCTATAAGATATCCAAGAGGGGGCACTGAAGGTTTGGATTGGAAGCAAAAATTTGAAAAAATAGAGATAGGGAAGGGTAGAATATTGAGAAAAGGGGAGAAGATTTCTGTACTTTCACTCGGAACGATTGGTAACAAAGCGGCAAAAGCAATCCAAATTGCATCAGAGGAAGGGATAAATATTTCTCATTATGACATGAGATTTTTAAAACCTTTAGATACATCTATCATTGATCAGGCTTGCGAAAATAGTTCAATTATTATAACAATTGAGGATGGTTCTCTTATTGGAGGGCTAAATAGTGCGGTTGCAGAATATATTTCCAAGAGGCAAATTGGAGTAAAATTAATAGGTCTTGGGATACCTGATGAGTTTGTTGAGCAGGGTTCGATAAATGAATTAATGGGAGAATGCGGATATGACACAAAAGATATATATAAAATTATAAAAAATAATTTTTAGCTTAGAATTTTGAATAATAGTGGGTTACGTAAAAGTGAGAAAAAAAAGTTAAAAAAAATATTAAAAAAGTTTTGCAGAATAAAACAAAACGCATATCTTTGCAATCCCAAACGAAAAGAACAGCACTGCTGAACAAACAGAAAGAGACTTTTCAAAAGGTATTTGAAATATTGCCGATGTAGCTCAGTTGGCCAGAGCAGCTGATTTGTAATCAGCTGGTCGGGGGTTCGAATCCCTCCATCGGCTCAGTTTTTTGAACTACTATTATACATTCAGGGGGGATACCAAAGTGGCCAACTGGGGCAGACTGTAAATCTGCTGTCGTACGACTTCGTAGGTTCGAATCCTGCTCTCCCCACATATTAACTGCGGAAGTAGCTCAGTCGGTAGAGCATCAGCCTTCCAAGCTGAGGGTCGCGGGTTCGAACCTCGTCTTCCGCTCTTAGTTAGCCAGTGTAGCTCAGGGGTAGAGCGCTTCCTTGGTAAGGAAGAGGCCATGAGTTCAATTCTCATCACCGGCTCTTTATAAATCATTAATATAAATTTTATTATTATGGCAAAAGAAACTTTCAAGAGGGACAAACCTCACGTTAACATTGGTACTATTGGCCACGTTGACCATGGTAAAACAACTCTTACAGCTGCTATCACTACAGTTTTAGCAAGAAAAGGTTGGTCAGAATTACGCTCATACGATTCTATTGATAATGCTCCAGAAGAAAAAGAGCGTGGTATAACAATTAATACAGCGCACGTTGAGTATCAAACAGAAACTCGTCACTATGCACACGTTGACTGTCCAGGTCACGCGGACTACGTTAAAAACATGGTTACTGGTGCTGCTCAAATGGACGGTGCTATCCTTGTAGTAGCTGCTACAGATGGTCCTATGCCTCAAAC
>CAZYQA010000336.1:0-2898 GCA_964649555.1 uncultured Muribaculaceae bacterium | reverse complement strand
CCATAATTTCTTCTCTAATATTTGTATTTTACTATCTGCGTCTCTATGATGAGATTTAGGTGTCAACTCTTTATATTCTTCCCATGCTATAATTGTATTTAATTTATCTGCATTCGCATATAAAATATCACATCTTTTAATTATATTATTTTTCACACTATCAG
This sequence comes from uncultured Muribaculaceae bacterium, assembly GCA_964649555.1. GTDB lineage: Bacteria > Bacteroidota > Bacteroidia > Bacteroidales > UBA932 > Egerieousia. The sequence goes on along the minus strand of CAZYQA010000336.1, from coordinate 2,734 downwards.
TTAGATGTGATTGTGGATAATTATCTATATAATTAACTAAAGATGCAATTGTTCCAGCCTCTTCAGCAATTGTGTATAATCCTTCGTATGCTTTTTTTACATATTCACTTTGTGGATATGTCTTGATAAATCGTTCATAATCGTATGCGGAAGCATATTGGGGTCTTATATCTTCAAATGCAATTCTATCTGCATGAACCCAATTATTTACCCATACGCCTGCTAGTATTAAAACTAATATAGATATTACACCAATCAGTGTTTTATTACTCATAATTATTATATTTTAAGTTTTTCACTTTCAGGTCTATCTATCAAATCAAGTATCGCCACACATATAGGACGTAAAGCATCCACAGTTGGATTATTATTTATCATTTCTAAGCCTTGGTTAACTAACTGACGAGCTCGTGCTGTATTTTTCCAAGGAGTACTATTAAACTCTTCATTAAAGTCTCTGATGATAGCAACAAGTTGATATATAAGAGTAACTTGCACAAATTGACTATTAATATTCTCTAATACTGAACGAGCAATCTTAACATCCTTACTTCTTATGGCTTGTTCTGTTTGCTTGCGTAACTCTTCGACCTGCACATTATATTTATTTCCAAGCTCATTATTCGCTTTTTCTAAACGTCTAAATTCCTCTCTCAGTTCAGCATCAAGACTTTCCCATTCGTATTTCTTCTCGGTTTCCTCTATTTTAAGATAGGCTCGTCTTAACTCCTCAAGTAGATTGCGTCTTCCATCATCGCTCCCTTTTTCACCTTCATATCGTTCTCTGACTTCTGCAACCATTTTTTCTGATTGTGCTGTTTCTGATTGAGGTATAGAAGAACTGTTTTTAAATGCAAAAATCTTTCTTTCCGCTTCTGAAACTTTGTTATTTAGTTCTTCTGCCGATATTGCAGAACGCTGTCCTATTTCAATCTTCTTATCAATAGTTTCACCTATTGCGTGAAAGTTAGCTTCGAAATGCAATAATTGAGACCTATCGACTTTGATTGTAATATCTATATCACTATCAACAGGAACAAGAGCAGGAACATCATCACCTGTTATTACTACATCCGTAATGTGATCGTTATGTATAGCGCTGCTTCCCTCTGCTGCATACTCACCTAAGTATATTGGAATAACTAATCTATCACTAGATACTCCTGGACGAATTTGTTTAGGAATCTTTAAACCATTACGAACGCCAACAGCAGGAAGAGATTTATTCTTTTCTAATCCTTTGATAGATGCAAAAATATCTCGCTCTATACTTTCATCTCGTACTTCTATACCTATATGGTATGGCAAAACTGCACTACCTACTTTAGAACCTTGAATGATTGTAAATTCATCGGGATAGCAAGAAATTTTATTACCCTCATTATCGTAACCAATTATTGAGAATGAGTTGGCTTTTCCCTCTAACAACTGACACTCTATAACATCACCAATATCGTTTATTTCTACTTTCCCGCTAGACCAACCCTTATCTGCTCTAACGCACTCAACAAATAATTTACTTGGAATAGAACCTTTACAGCTATTGGGCAGCAATTTGATAGTTACAAACTCTTGTATTTCTACTGAATCTGATTCATAAGCTACTTCAAGCGCAGCAGTACCAATTTCTATTTCTTTGTCTGAAATGACATCTATTCCCGAAGCGTATAGAGCTGCACCCTGAGCAACAGCAGTCATTGGGTCTATACTAGTATCTACATTAGAAGTTATTTGCTCACGCAACATATCTCTAAGGATTGGAGAGTATGTAGGACCTCCAACAAGAATAAGCGTATCTAGCTTATTACCATTGATATTATTTCGCTTTAATAGCTCCTTGCAAATATCAACAGCTTTTTGGAAGATAGGCGACAGTGCACCTTTTAACTGCTCTCTTGTTATAATTAAATCTAATTCTAATTCAGTTCCTTCATCATCTTCCCCAAATTCATCAAGCTGAGAGGTAATATCAACCTCGTTATTGAATGACAATTGATTTTTTGCCTGCTCTGCATAAGACTTCATAGCGTCACGCAGAATCTCTTTAGTTGTATCATTATCTAATATGTCATCTATTACAAACTCCTTTTGTAAATGAGGAATAATGATATTATCAACAATGGCATAATCAAGGTTTTTACCACCTAAATAGTTATCGCCTTCAGTATCTATAACCTGCATTATACCATCTTCTACTTTTAGTAGAGCTGCATCAAATGTTCCGCCACCGAAGTCAAATACTAACCAAATGCCTTCTTTTTTCTCTGAATTAAGACCATAAGCCATTGATGCTGCAATTGGCTCTTGTAGAAGTTCACAGGATGTAAACCCTGCAAGAGTAGCAGCTCTTTTTGTGGCAGCTATTTGGTCACTTTTAAATTTAGCTGGAATAGTAATAACAGCAGATGTAATATTTTCATCAGTAACATATGATTTTAATGCTTTTAAAACTTCTGCAGATAAATCTTCTGAGCTAAAATCACATTCCATATTTGAACTATGATATTTAGTATCAAGTCCCATAGTCCTTTTGAATTCTATAAAAACATTTTTACTAGTGCTTGACCATTTTTTTGTAGCACGAGATTTATCCTGACGTAAATCATTCATAGCTGTATCACCAGCTTTAATAACTCTTTTTTTTGTAAAACTTACGCAAGATGGCATTGTGTCTTTTAATGTATGCCTTTCATGCTTTGAGTGCCGAACTCTTCTTTTTTTACGGTGGCGTAGT
>CAZYQA010000335.1:0-2902 GCA_964649555.1 uncultured Muribaculaceae bacterium | reverse complement strand
ACCTGCTAAACTTATTTCTATTTTACTACGTTTCATAATTTCTTGATTTTTAAAGTTGTTGTGTTTTTCTTTTTTCCATAAGCATATCCATATCCTTAGATATTTTATCATCTGTTACCTTAGCATAGACTTGGGTACTTGAAATATTGGTATGTCCCATCATCTTACTAACGCTTTCTATGGAAATACCTGCATCGAGCATTAAAGTTCCGAACGAGTGCCTACTTTGATGGTATGAAATCCCTCTTGGTATATCTGCCATAAAAGCTATTTCTTGAAGTTCATACCAAATCTTATCTCTTACAGGTAAAGGGAATACAGGTCTTTTACTATCGGTGGTATTGTATAGTGATAATATCTGTTCTGCAATAGGGTGTAAGGGTATAAAGGCTTCAATAGAAGTCTTTGTCCTATTGATTCTGATATACTTTCTGCCCTCAGAAGTTTCTTTGATATGGTGAGGATATAGACCGAACACATCTGCATAAGCAAGTCCACCACAAAAACAGCTAAAAATAAAGGCTCTACGAACTAATTCTTGTCTTTCAAACTGCGATGGTGTGTCCATTATGCGTTGTAGCTCTTCTCTGGTAATATGTGGGATTTTTGGTTTTTCTTTTTTCTCATAAGCAACATCTTCTAATGGATTACAGCGTAATATATCTTTATCTACTGCTATATAGATTAGTCTGTTCAGCCATGTAAGACAATGGTTTACGTGTCCTGCTTTATGCCCTAAATCCCTTTTAAGAAAGAGCTTAAACGACTCTCCAAACTCATGCGTTAGTTCTGTAAATTGTATATCTGTTAGACCACGAGAAAGGATAAATTCTTGTAGGTTCTTTTGTGTTATTTTTGATTGCCTATAAGATGAATTTGAATTTATGGCAATGGCTCTTAGTCTTAATCTTTCTCTTTCTATCTCTCCAGCTTGTAAAAGATACTTGGCTTTTGAATTTACATCATTGATGGTATTTTTAAGTAGTTCTACGCTTACAAGACCATTATTAGCAAGAATGGTATCATAGGCTTTTGTAATCTGCTCACGTAATAGAGTCAGTTCTTTTGTTTCCTTTTTGGGATTCCATTCGCTTGGTTTACAATACTGCCCAGTACTCATAACGATGCGTTTAGAATCAATGCTTATACGGCATTTTATAGCTGTTGTTCCATCAGCTTTTACCGTTCCTTTATCTATGTAGAATAATATTTTAAATGTACTTCTCATAATCTTATAGTGTTAGTTTCATGTCTTTGGTTGCTTCAATATATTTATCCATATCCTCAAATAATTTTTTAGGAGTTACACGGGCATAAATTTGTGTTGTCTGAATGTTACTATGTCCTAACATCTTACTTACTGTTTCTATGGAAACTCCTTGTTCTAAGGTGATTAAACTGCTAAAAGTGTGTCTTCCTTGATGGTAGGAAAGGTTATCCTCTTTGCCTATTATGGCTCTAAAGCTATTTATTATATAACGCACTTGTGTATATTTGATAGGAGGAAATATTGTATCTCTATCCTCACTTTGATACTTCTGAATAATCTCTATGGCTTCAGGAAGTAGCTTTACTCTACTTAAAGAATTGTTTTTACCTCTTTTGTATATCAGCCATAAATCTCCATTTTTATCTTTCGTTAGATTTTTGTTTGTTATAGCTATCGTATCAACGAATGGAGTACCTGCATAACACGAGAAGATAAACATATCACGAACCCTGCAATGTCTTTCTTTCTCTGGTTTAATTTCCAAATCTCTAATCTTTTCAAATTCTTCACGTGTAAGAGAACGAGGGGCAGTGAATTTCTGCTTTGGTAGTGGATAATGTGAGAAGTGTTCTTTATCTGCATAGCCCTCTCTAAAGGCTATTTTGCAGGCTTTTTTAATAAGAGCCAAATAATGACGAACTGTATCTATGGCATAATCTCTTTCTAAGACTACAAAATCATAGAAATCCCTTATAAACTGCTCATTAAGTTGCCCAAAGGCAATATCATCTTGATTGTATTGTTTCTTAATGAAATCTGCTAAGTTTTTTCTTGTTCCATGATAAGATAAAGGGGTGGTTTTGGCTCTATCAATACCTACACGAGCTTTGACTTCATCAATCATTCTGTCTATCACCTGTACTAACATTACTTGGGATTCTGCACCTCCTTGAAATAGATTTTTTACATCCTTAGCAACAAAAGGTTGATTACGATTAACGAGCGTTTTGTAGGCTTCATTGATGGATAAGATGAGCTTGTCTAATTTAGCATTAACTTCTACTGCTACTTTACTCTTGCCTTCTAATCTGCTGGCACGAGCATTCCATAGTTTTTCGTTACACGAGAGTTTACAACTAAATTGAGCCATTGAGCGACCAACGGTAATACGCCCCATGATGGCAGTCTTACCCGACTTGTCAAGTGTGCTTTTTTTAAGGTAAAGCAGAACCTTGAATTTTCTTGTTTCCATATACTTATAATCTTATTTTCTTGCAACAATTTTCATGTTGCAAAATAACATAAATCATAAGTTATTCTTGATACGCAAAATATAGCAATTCAGAGCATAAGCACCTTTAGTATCAATTACTTAACTTCTTTTGGTTACCTGTTTTTGCGTAGGTAACTGAGCAGGTAACTTTTTGGTAACTAAAATTCTGCTTATAATCGCTTTTTCTTGCTTTTATGCTATTTAGCAAAATATAGCAAACAGACTAATAATAAGCGAGTTACTTGTTTTATTTCTATGCTTTGCTATGGCTTGCTTGGTAGTGATATTTCACACCGCCAGACATTCATACGCCACCCTATGCCTCTCAAACGGCATTTCTATAGAAAGTGTAGCTAAAATGTTGGGGCATTCAAACATTCGTATGACTCAGCACTATGCTAGAATATTAGATACTAAAG
>CAZYQA010000334.1:0-2903 GCA_964649555.1 uncultured Muribaculaceae bacterium | reverse complement strand
TGTATTAACAAATTTTGCAGCAGGTTATTATTTTGCTTCTGATTCCAAACATAAAGATTTAGTTGTACATGAGTTTGTATTGAATAATAGAACTATTGATTCTGGCAATTATAAGAAAGGCAGGATTAGTAAACAGTTTGTATGTTTTGGGCCTTTAGCACCAGATAATATAAAATCTGATAACGCAAGGAAGCTTATAATGAATTTTTATCTCACAAATGGTGATGAGTACCCTATTGAGATAAATATTGATGAGATATTAGAGCGCTCACATAATGGATATGAGTATGTAAATAGAATTTATACTCAGATATTGCTCCCGGAATCTATAGGTAATGGTGGAGGTGTATTTAATCCAGATATTGAAGAATGGAATGATGTAGATGTTGAAATGCCAATTTAATATGATATATAAATATAAACAAAATGTTTAACTTTTAACTTTTAAGAAATGAGAAAAATTTATTTAATTATTGGAATAGCAGCTTTGGCTATAATGACAAGTTGCTCTAAAGAAAGAGTTGTTGACTCTGAAGTTGCAAAGCAAGGTAATTGTATAGGATTTACTACATATAAAGCAATTACTAAGGGAAATCCTGTTGATAACAATAACGAATTTAAAGAAGTTGGAAATTCTTTTGGTGTAGTTGCGTATGAGATTGGAGCTACTTCTCCATATATAGGTAATACTACGGAAGGGATTAAAATTATTGCTAAGACAGCAACACCGAGTAATATATGGGATTATGAAAATCAGTCAGAAATGGCATTCTGGCCAGCTGCAAAATCAAATTTCATTGCTTATTTCCCTTTTGCTCATAATGCAATCTCAAACAAATCCTTCACTAATGGTAGTTTAAGTTTTGATTATTCTGTTCCGGCTACTGAAGCAGACCAGGTTGATGTAATGTTTGCAACTGCTCTAGATATTACAAAGCCTGCAAATAATACTGTAACACTGCCATTTAAACATGCTCTTACTCAAGTTCATTTTAAGGTTGCAACAAAAACAGAGCGTTTAAGAGTTGATATAGCCGTAAATGGAATAACCATATATAATATAAATTCACAAGGTAAATTTACAATACCTACTGTAGATACAGATAATGGTTGGACTGCTGTTTCAAATCCTACAAATTATATTGTATCTAATGATGTTGTAGTTACTGGTTCGTATGTTGGAACTAATAAAGCTTATACTCAAGTTGGTAGCTCGGATAAAGCTCTTATGCTTATTCCACAGATATTTACAGCTTGGTCTCCCGCTTCAGACGCTACTACTCCCGCATTAGATGAATCTGGTGCCTATGTAAAGTTGTCATGTAAGATCTATCAAATGCTTGCAGATGGTATTACTAAACAATATTTGGTTGGTACAGAAACATCGTTTTCCGATGTTTATATTCCTTTCTCTAGTAAAAATGGGGCAAATGAGCTTTGGGGTAGGAGCAAGAAAGTGACTTATAATATGATAATTGGTGCCGGGAATACACTTCTTGATCCGATTATATTTGATACAAGTGTTGATACTTGGGTTGATGCTGACGGAGGGGAGATTGAAAATCAATAACTTTACATATATCTCAAATTATGATAAGAAAACATATTATAATTTACACGTTTGGGTCTCTTGCTTTAATATCGTGTAACAATATGCAGGAGATTAAAGACTCAGAGGCGCTTCGTATTGATTTAACGACTGAATGGAATGAGAATGCTAAGGGTGATTTATACAAATATGAAACAAAAGGTATTGAGTTGACAGAGCAAAATATTGATGATTTTGGAGTATCAGCCTATTATGAGGATGGTATTTTTGATATGACATCTTCTATACCAAATTTTATGAATAATGTAAAAGTTAATAAGATTGCAGATAATCAATGGGATTATTCACCAATTATGTATTGGCCTACAAGTGGGACAGTGTCATTTTTTGCATATTCTCCATATGAAGTGACAGTAAATGGTAGTTTGCTGATCTCTTCTTATGGAATGCCAATTTATAGATATACTCAACCTGTTGACATTAAACAGCAAAAAGATCTGTTGCTTGCTTATCCTATTATTAATAAATCTAAGCTGGATTTAAATTCAGACAAAAAACTTCCATTGAAATTTAAGCATGCTTTATCAAGTGTTGTTTTTAATGCATATGTTATGAATGAGCAGGTTGAGCCTGTTAAAGTGACGTCAATTATAATACAAAGTTTGCGTAGTAAAAAACAGGCTGTGTTTGCATCTGCCTCTTCTGGAGTTACTAACTATCAAGATTGGCTACTTACTTGGAGTGATGTAAGTGATTCTTTGGATGAAAATTATGAGCTGAGTATTGATAACGAATGCTTATTTGATATGGATATTAAAGCTAATACTACTGCAATTAATATCACAAGAAATGATGGTAACTTAATAGTATTACCACAACAGGTAGATGATACGGATATGATTATTGTAACTTCTATTATGGGTGGCGAAGTAAAAAGAAAGGAGATGCTACTTAAAACATTAGTGCCTGTATTCGAAGTGGGGATGAGATATACAATATCAATAAAGGTAATTTCGAGAGTAGATGTTGATATTGTGTGTACCGTTGCTCCTTGGGAGATTAAAAATATTATTGTGCCAGATTTTGATTGATTTAATCTAATTAAAAGTATCTAATTATGAGAAACATACATATTGTTTTGTCATTACTGATTATTACATGCTTAGTATCTTGTAACAAATATGATATAATAAAAGAGATTCCTGATGATGCAATGTTGACTATAAAGATTTGTCCTAGTGATAATATGATTGCATCAAGAACTGTATCGGGAGCAGAAGATGAAAAAACTATCTTTAATGCTTATGTTTATATATTTGATTCAGCAGGGGATAAGGTATATAGTAATTTTTAC
>CAZYQA010000333.1:0-2906 GCA_964649555.1 uncultured Muribaculaceae bacterium | reverse complement strand
ATAACTGTTTAACGATTTTCTCGATCTTCTAGTATAGTGTATTTTTTATCATTATAGAGCATTTCTATAAGATCCTCTATAATTTCACTCTGTGAGATCTCTAGTTTTTTAGATAACTCTTTTAGCTGCTCCTTACTTTTTGCGGATATACTAAAAGTACATCTTATATTTCCTTTAAATTTGGCTCCTGTTCCCTTTCGGGCTCCGCCGCTTCCTTTACCTCCCATCTTCTTGTAATTTGAGTTTTTGTAAAGAAGCTAAAGTAGCTTCTAATAAGTCTAATTGCGATTGAATAAAGGCAACATTACCTCCTTCCTGCTGTACAAGCTTAGAAAAAATCTTAGTATTGTGTTCAATCTGAGTTTTCATAAAATAAATTTGATTATCTAAACATAACTCTTTAGATTTTATGAACTCTTTGCTTGCTGTATTAAGATACTTTTTTAATGCTTTTTTAAGAAGAGTATTAACTCTCTTCTGAGCATTATTATCTGATGGAGATCCTTTAGTAAATTTTTCAATCTTTAATATTACACCACCTTTATGTAGCTTTTCTCTGTACATTGTTTTTTCATCAAATTGCGCTGTATTAAAGGTATCTTCTGTCGGGTAGTACATAACCTTAGCAATGAATGGCACATCGCCATCATCTGCATAGATATAATCATAGGGATAATCAACAGGCTTTTGCCTGTCGATTAAAAAAAGTGGGGTTTTTCTTTTCTCTGCCATATTATATTAAAAAAAATATATTATCTTTGAAACATATCCCCAAAATTGAAGGGGAAAAGCAGTAATGCCTTTGTTTTGAAAGGTTATGCTTCAATTTTGTAAAGGGTATCTTAATGATACCCTTTTTTACATATTGCAAAAATCTTTGAAATATGCTTTCCCTGCTCTCATTTGATAGAGATCTGTATCACTTTCTGATAAAAACCAAAAGCAATCGCCTATTTTATCACATTCAACATCTGACCAATGGTCAGAATGACGGATAACATAAGCTCCCAATTCATCCTCTCCATACCAATAATATGAAGAAGCTTTATCACAATTTGATAAAGAAATATAATCAGCGGGTGTAGCCGGCTTATCTACTTTTGCAAATACTGCAAAAGATTTAATATAAAAATTGTTCTTATTAAAATTGCCTTCATTAGGAAATCTTTCTTTATCCACTTTCCTAGAATCTACAGTCTTACCTATTCTAATAGGGTTATAAGGGGAATCAATTCGCCCCTTATAATAGTTTTCTATTAATATTTCAGATTTTTCCATTGATGATGAGATAATTCCATCCATCATCTTATTTACAACGACTGATCCCCCGACAGCCATGATCGATCCCTTGTTCATTTTTTTTACAACAAGGTTATACCCTCTGGTTGTAATATTACCACCATTAAGGTACTCAACTACGGTATCCTCAGTAATGACAAGGATACCATAGTTATGCTCTGACAAATGTTTCATAACTTAAAATAGAATTTGCATACCTGAAACCTCGCATTTAATAGCCTCACAAGTTGGGGCATTATCTGGACGCTCATAACCGTAATGGAAAGCTATGATCTTTCCATCTTTCAGATAAGCTGTAATCTTACCACAGCCGTGATATGCTTCTTGCATATCACCAGTTATTGAGGTTATTGCCCCCCATAGGTGATTACCGTCACCTATTTCCAAGGGTTCAGATTTTAAGCAGATAGATACCTGCTCTGCTCGCTCTTGCATTTTTTGATTATATGCAAGTTTTTTTATATCTTCTTGCTCAAGAGTGTGAAGTTTGTTGTAATTTAAAACCTCTTCTCTTGTAAGAGAGACGATTTCAAATCCTAATTCTTGCATTTTTTTTTCGGATGAATTACCAAAGAATTTAGCATAATTGCCGTAGCGGCCTTTTAATAAATCTACAATTTGATTTTTTTTCTTAAAATATAATTTAGTTCTCATTTTTTTATACACCTATATCATCCCTGGGTGTGCGGTTTTTTTTGATTTCTTATACAAATATAAGTATTATTTTGAAATATGCAATACAATTTCAAAAATATTTTCACTTATTTTGTAAAATAATAAATAAAGATTTAACTTTTATTTTTAGTTAATAATTCGCTCCCTGCTCGGTTTCGCTCCGACTTGTACAATCAATGTAACAGGGAAAGATTTTGTTTATCTGTAGAGATATCTCTCTATTTCACCGCCATAATCAACATCCCCATTATCAGCGATAGCTATCGCTGACATATATTCATGTGGAAACGGTTCAAATATAAGGTATGAAATACGCGTAGATAAATCATGCACGCGATATAAGGTATTATTATCCGCACGCCCCGACGCCCCCATTTCGAAGGACTTGAGTTCAGTCCTCTCGATTTTATACCCTTTGTGCCTCCCCTCTCGCCACACCTCTGTGGCGAGATAATATTCATTATCTATTTTGACTATTGCCACGTCATTCGATAGGTAAGCAAAGTAATAACTTTTTTTTGTCTTCATAATTTTTTATTTTAATTATTAATTTGTTCCCTGCTCGGTTTCACTCCGATAAAATACTCTTAGTATACAGGGATTTTTTCTATCTTACAAATCCAGGAACGGACACAATGTGCCCCTTTTCATTTCTCACAGTCTCAGGATGCCCCGTTGCAGGGGCAACAAGGTCGATTCTGCTCGAGGCACTTAACACCATCGCACTAACGATGATGCAAACACCTTCTTCTTGTTCAGGAAGTCCCTCGACTTCTCCAAACTCTTGACGGCAAACGCCGTCTTGAAAATTTGTAAAACTAGCACTTACGCGTGCTATTCCTTTTGATTCAAATACCTCTCCGCTATTTAACTTAATAGCATGAGGTGTTAGATTGATAAATTTCATAATTATATATCTAGTTTTATATTTA
>CAZYQA010000332.1:0-2910 GCA_964649555.1 uncultured Muribaculaceae bacterium | reverse complement strand
CATAATAATGGACATTACCGGCATCATCATAATATTTTCCAGCTACATTATATTTAGGGTTTGCAAAATAGTTATCATTAGGATTATTTGGATCCACCTCCAAAGGGTTTCCTTCCCAAGTAATTCCAGTCTTCTGATCACCAAATATATAATTAAACTTAATTGAGTTTTTATCATTTCTCCAGCCAAGTGATGTATATAAAGAGTTTAAGTCAGCTTTCGCATTTCTTATATATCCATCGGTTGTATTATGGGAGAAAATCACATCAAATGATAATCCGCTTTTAAGCAACCCTGTTCCAGCTGCTATAGTTGACATATAGGTTTGATAGGAACCGTAAGAGAATTGTGCAGCACCATAAGCATCTTGTGATGTTTTATTTGTCTGCATATTTATACTTGCACCAAATGCGGATGTTCCGTTTACAGATGTTCCTACACCCCTTTGTAATTGAACCGAGTGTAAAAAACCTTGGATTGATGGAAGATTTACCCAGAATACTTGTTGGCTTTCACCATCATTCATAGTTACACCATTAAGTGTAACATTTGTCCTACTATCATCCGTACCACGAATTGACATCTTTGAATAACCAAGTCCACCACCACCTTCTGTAGTTGCAACAACAGATGGCTCCAAAGCTAATAACATTGGCAATGAATAAGAAGATGCTTTGCCTTGCATTTGCTCTTTGTGTACTTCAGTATATGAAACAGGAGTATTTTTCCCTGCTCTGATAGAATTTATCACAATACTGTCTAGTTTTTGACTATCATGTGAATTGTTTTGGCCAAGCACTGATAAAGGTACTAAGGCAAATAGTAAAATTTTAGAAATTGAAAATAATTTTTTCATGCTTTTAAATAATTAAATTAAATAAATGCATGAGGGATGATTATATGAAAGTATAAAGTGATACACTTTCCCTACGTCGGCATTATCCGATTCAGGTTATAAGGGTATAATCTCAGCCATTAGGCACCCCCAAGCAATTGAGGCGCAAATATAGATAATTTTTTTAAATTACGGCCTTTGAATCTTAAACATTCTTGGCCAATATTTCCCTGTAATGTATATAGAATTATCCTTAGGATTATATGCAATCCCATTCAATACATCTGTGTTTCTGTCCATTAATGTATATGGCAAAATATCTTTACAGTCTACAATCTGCTCAATATTTCCGTCTGAAGGATTAATAATCACAATATTATCATCGCCATACACATTAGCCCATATTTTACCATCTATAAATTCAAGTTCATTGATATTAATAATAGATTTACCATTGAGCTTTACAGGTATAGTTTTTTTTACAACAAATGTCATTGGATCTAAATAAAATATCTTATCTGAACCATCACTCATTATTAGATGAGTGCCATCCGTCGTAAGCCCCCACCCTTCTCTGGGATTATATAACTCACCTAAATATTTCCAAGTATCAATATCATATACAAAACATTTATTCTCTTTCCAGGTAAGTATATACAATCTACCATCTAAGACACAAGACCCTTCAACAAAGTACTTATTATCAAAATCTAATCTTCTTAGCACTTTACCAGTTTTCAGATCAACTTTTCTAAATGTAGATTGGCCATATTGCCCTGTACTTTCGTACATCTGGCCATTGTGAAAAAATAAACCTTGAGTATAAGCATTCCTCTCATGAGGTAAAGTTTCTAAGACTTTTACCTGAGATCTTTTTACTTGCGGTTTGGATTGAGAAAATGCCAAAATTGGAGATAAAAATAAAGCAATAACTATAAATATATATATAGGTCTCATTGCAATCATAATTTAAATATTAAAAAAAGGCGGATCTATAAGCCGGATTCTGTACCCCAAAAGGGGCTTCTATCATTTATCTAATGCAGCCTACCCCCCAGCAACGGGCGAGCAACCCTTAATTACTGGTATACATGGCCTTGCAGGTTGTAGTGTAATACTATATATATGTCGCCATATACATACGTGAGCTCTTACCTCACATTTTCACCCTTACCTCTTACGAGGCGGTTATTTTCTGTTACCCCTTGCATAAGCTTTCACCTATCTGTGCTTTCCACAGTACAATGCTCTCTCCTGTCCGGACTTTCCTCCAGGTTTCCCCAGCGATAGAACGACCCGCCGTGTGCAAAGGTAATAAAAACATTTAGATTAATGTTTCTTTAGCTTGTAAATAGCTTTAGCTTGAAATAATAAACTATCCTCTCTTTTTCCTTCATAATATATTTCAACAGCACCATCACCTGTCTTATATTCAGAAGCATACAATTTAATATCATCATCAAGATGCGCTTCTTGCAAGTAATTGACCTGAATTTCAGAAATTATAAAATTATCAAGGAATGAAGCAGATACAGAATCTGTAATCCACTCTATATATTTTGCATTATTAGCATGTCTGTTAAAATCAATATCAGAATTTTTTACTTTAAATTCCCTTACAAATGACAAATCTTTAGCAGGTACAATCTTATCACAAGGTGTCTCAATTGCATCTACATTCCAACTCATATTTATAACATCTTCTTTTTGCTCAAAAACAGATTTACGCTCAATATGTCGGGTATTTATATTCATAATCACCCAAGAGCTTGTTGCAATAGCTAATTTCAATCCATCTTCTCTATGTAAGTCAAAATCTCTTAACCAAAAAAGCCCATGCTTTCCTTTATGCCAAGTGGTCATTTCTACATTATCTCCCCATAACGGTGGGTGTATATATTGAATTTTAATTCTACTCAAAACCCATACTTGATTATACTCCATTAAATCTACATAACCAAAATTCAATGCAGCGGAGTGTACATTTGCACACTCTTGAGCCATATTCATAAAAGCGTAAGGGCGAAGTTTCTTATCAAGGTCAATTTCATGCCATTTAACCTTAAATTTTTCAG
>CAZYQA010000331.1:0-2930 GCA_964649555.1 uncultured Muribaculaceae bacterium | reverse complement strand
AGGTAGTGAAACGAAATGGTACTTTAGAAGCTGAGTTCTTTAGAAATATATGGAAAGTGGAGGCAATGCGCAGGAATTTTGACAAAAAAGAGATAATACTTATATCAAATATATTGGAGGAAGGTATTAAATCTGGGATTTTTGATGTTCCCGATTCAAAATTAACAGCTAAGGTTCTCCATTTTACATTAAAAGGATATGAAGTTCCTTATATTAAAGGGGTAAATGCAGCTACATTTGGTGATATGATTGCTAGGAGAGACAATGTAATGTCTTTAATTTTTAATGGATTAAGAAAAAGAGAAAATTAGTAATGTATATTAATGCAACAGGGTATTATGTACCACAAGACAGAATAGACAATCATCACTTTTTATCACTAAACGGATTAACTGATGAATGGATTGTGCAAAGAACCGGAATTAAAACACGATCAAGAGCCAAAGAAGAAGAGAATATAAATACGATGAGTATGGAGGCATTAAAAAATGCACTTCCTAATCTACCATACGATATTAAAGATGTTGATCTTATAATATCGGCATCATATTCCCCATACGATACCGTAGCAACTCCTGCTCATCTTGCGCAGCATGAATATGGAATAGAGGATGCTAAAGCAGTATATATATCATCTGCATGCTCTTCATTTGTGAATGCACTCGAAATTGTAGAAGGGTATTTTGCTATGGGAAAAGCAAACAAAGCATTAATCTTATCTGCAGATAAAAACTCATCATATTATAACGCCACAGACCCAAAGTCAGGGCACTTATGGGGAGATGCTGCAGCAGCTTTTTTTGTATCGAAAGATAGATACAGCGAAGAAGAGGTAGAAATAATAGAGATTGCAACTCAAGGGCTGGGATATATGCAGAAAGCACCGAAAGCAGTACACCTTAAACCACAAGATGGTGGAATTATGATGCCTGAAGGAAAAGATGTATTTATTCAGGCATGTACAATAATGCCTAAAAATGTAATAAACCTATTGCAAAAGAATAACTATCAGCTATCTGATCTCAAATACTTTATTGCTCACCAAGCGAATAAAAGGATAATGGATAACATTGCTAAACAATTGAACCTAGCAGAAGAAGTTTTTCTACACAATATAGAAGAGCTGGGAAATACCGGCTCGGTAAGCTCAGCGCTAGTATTTGCTCAAAATGCCAACAAGTTTATTAAAGGAGATATAATTGCACTAACAGTCTTTGGTGGAGGCTATTCGGCAGGAGCATTTATAGCTAAAAAATAATTAATCATTTAATGGTAGCCATACATAAAAATTAGATCCGACACCCTCTTGTGACTCAAACCATATTTTACCATTGTTGGCATCTGCTATAGCCTTGCAGATAGTTAGTCCCAAGCCGGTTCCTTGCTCAAAGCTACCAAGCTTTTCAAACCTGTCAAAAACAATATCGTGTAAAGATTCGGGGATACCTTTTCCCGAATCTTTTACATATAATTTAATCCCTTTATCCTCTAAACAATAGCCAATAACAATTGCCCCTTTAGTGGTATATTTAATAGCATTGGATGTGAAGTTTTTTAATATCTGTAATACTCTGTTTTTATCTAAAAATACCCAACATGGCTGATTAGGAGTATCCAAATCAAATCTAACCATATCAGAGGTAGCCTCAGATAATACCGATGCATAGAAATCATTCATAAGAGCATGTATATCAAATTTCTCCGGATTAAATTTTATACCGCTTTCAATCTTAGAAAGGTCTAAAATATCATTAATAAGATTTAATAATATTCTGTTATTTGTTTTTATTATCTCAATAAACTCTGCCTTCTCATCCGGATTATCAACATTCTGTAACAAAGAGGAAAATCCAATTATAGCATTTAGAGGCGTTCTTATTTCATGGCTCATATTAGCAAGAAAAGCACTCTTAAGCTTATCAGCTTGCTCAGCTCTCTCTTTTTGCTCCTCCAAATTCTTCTGAATCAAAATAAGCTCAGTATCATCTCTTCTGAACCCTACATATTTTAAAACTTTTCCGTTCGGATCAAATTCAAATGGTGTACCGCTAATTGTCACATATCTCCATTCTCCGTCAGGAGAAAGCTTCATTCTCAAACTCACACTATAATTTTTATTCAATCCATTCTTCATAATATAATTCCGCTCCTGAGTTAAAATAACATCATCGGGATGAATTAAGGCTGAATAATTACTCCATGAAATAACACTATTCTCCTTATAATCATTAATAGGATCATTAAAAGAAATATAATGCTCCTCTTGGCAATCATATATTAAAAAAGCTATGTTAGAAGCCTTTATTGCATACTGTGTCATCATTATCTGACTTTCCAATTGCTGTCTCTTTAAAATATCCTCTGTGATATTCTTCTGAGTACCTAAAAGATATTCCACCTTATTATCGGATAGCTTCGTAATGATTTTACATTCATAGTGATCATAAGAACCAAAAGAGTTTTTATATCTGAATACAGAAGTAGCTTTACGCATCTCCCCCCTAGAAAGTTTCGAAAACAGGTCAATCATCCTATGAATATCATTTGGATGCAATAATCTTATATTATCATCCATATGCATACCCTCTGTAAGCACGGGATTTCCACCAAGAGAGCTAAATAGCTTCGTTTTCAAATTGTAAAGCCATACTGATACTGCACCTGCCTCCAAAGCAACCGAAAGGTTCTCTCTGGAATCCAACATTTTCTCTTGAGTTTTAAACAAATCGGTGACATCAATAGTAGATACAACAATAGATTCCAACTGCCCAAAATCATTATAAATTGGCGACACTTTTGTCTTAAGATATACAACATCAAACCTACCCACCAATTTCCTCACTTTAGCATTATCCTTATAAACACTTAGATCGCATTTAATTACACCATCAAAAGGTTTTATATTATCTCTGGAAATATAATTTGAAAAT
>CAZYQA010000330.1:0-2941 GCA_964649555.1 uncultured Muribaculaceae bacterium | reverse complement strand
AGTTTTATTATTTCTCCTTTTACAATATTGTCTTCATAGATTGTCAGTGTTGACTCTTTATCCTCAGGGTCTTGAAAACGATATGTGATAAATTGAGTTGTCAAATTGCCCCCCTCTGCCTTAACAAATGGGGCACTAAACAAAGACTCTCCACCTACCTGCTTAAATCCTGTTTCAAAAACATATGTCTGATCTGCTGTCTTTAATTGGTAACTGTACTCTTTATCTGCCATAACCCCATTCCCACTAAGGTTGATAGTTACATTAGCATGTTTATGATTCAAATAAAGCTGAAAAGACTGATTGGCCTTACTTACTGCAGCACCTAATATGCCGTGGTAGAGCTTACCCGGAGTCTGATGATAACCACTCTCTAACTTAGACAGTTGAACTCTCCATTCTTGCAAGGACGATTCGGTTGGTGCAGTCAAAACATCAGTCGCCGACAAATTAGCCCAAGCTACTATCGTATTTAATCCCTCTGGAAGATCCAAAACGATATCCTTATAACCTACTCCTTTCGTTGAACGGCCTTGTGTGTAAAGAGTGCCATCGGGTGTGAAGACCCAATAATCTATATATTCTATTGAGGATAAACTTCCTATGATATCAATACCACTACCGTTGAGATAATTGAACGATAAGGTAGTGCGTATCAATCTTACAGGACAATCTCCTCCGTAATCCTGTACACATCGGCTCGTTAGAACACTAAGAGATAATAGTGTTATGAAAAAGATCAGTATGTTTATCCGTATTTTTAAAAATAACATGGCTCTTATTTTTTTAATTTATTTTGTTCCATTTTCTTTAAGCGCAAGAGAATACGTTCATAATGTTCATCATCAGAACGTTTCTTCTCAAGCTCCAACAGATTATGAGACGCATCAGCACATCCGCCTGCCTTAGCCTGCTCAAGTAATATCTCGGCTGTAGTAAGATCGCCCTCCAATAGCTTTAAGACTCCTCTGTTATTGTCAGCCTCTGCTCCTATGAGACCACTCAGATAGTGACGCGCACTTGTCAGATCTCCTTTGCTAAGGGCTATAGCCGAGGCATTAAGACGGGCTGTGGAATCACTGGGGAAAAGTCTTACTGCTATATCAAAAACTCTATTAAAGTCTTCACTTCCTTTGGCATAGCTATTGGCTACAAGGAACATCTCATTCAAACTAAGAAGGCCCGGACGACTCTTAATCAATTGCTGACCCTCCTCCAACGTAAATGTCCTTACCGAATAGTTGACAGTATATTGAACCCTACGAAGCTTAGGAAAGAATTCTTTAACCAATTCTCTATAGGGAACTCCATTATGTAAACGCCTGAGTTTATGCTCCTTTTGATCTAAGGCTTCAGTAGATCTGATGATAGATAACAGAGATTCTTTGCTTGCAAGATCCGATTCTTGAACAAGACGTTCCAACTCTTCCCAATCCTCACCTTCGGCTGAGGATGTAAGATTGCTACTCTTAAAACCATAGGTATCCGATAGATAAGAATTCAAACTGTTTGCTCTTGCAAGAGAGAGTTTCATATTGGATGCGGAATTGCCATCTATAGATGCATAGCCTCTTACTGATATGGAGGTTAAGGTGATATCTTTATCATGCTGAATAGCATTGATAGTTTGGCGAATCTTATCCAATTCTGTCTTATTATTGCGATAAGTGGGAAGAATATCCGATTTCCCAGATAAGAAATCAAGATAAACAACACCATTATCCTCCCGGTCTTTGACGGGCTCTGCATGAGGACGAACAAAGCTAACATATGGGGTGACTTGATAGCGGGATTGAGGTAAATCTACTTGAAGTGAGATACCTTCTGAGATACGATGGTGAACCAAATGCTCGTGAGATCCTTTACAGTTTGTCAAATAACCGTTTATGGTAATAGTAGCATCATCCATCCAGGAAAATTGATAAGGAAGACTTAGCTGGTAACGGTAAGATAATGTATTACGCTTATTATATAAAACTACCTCTTTTGCATTGGGCTCTATAATATCAGTGGTAAGACCAAATGTTTTCTTGCGTTCGCGCTCTATATGGTCCATCTTCCCATTTACTAATACAGAGGGTAAAGAAAGAACTGTGTCTTGGGCTGATAATGAGGGATAAAAAACCAAGCTTTGACAGCTATGGAGCGTTAGTTTACTGAAGTTAAATAGAAGATCTATTTGAAGGGTCTCTCCCTCTTGTGAGATCTTGTAATCCGAGATGCGCACGATACCGGAGCCAACTTGAAACTCATCTATCACTTGTGCATACAATGCTGGGGATGTGGAAAGAGTAAATATAAATATCAGTCCTAAAATATATCTTGTTATCATTGTGTATTTACTTTATTATATAGATTAAATTTACTGCCAACTTGGTGGGTCCTAAATAATGCTTATGGCCGGAGGTGATAAATGCTCCGCAATTCTTGCAATCATATTGAGAATAGTTAATGTAGGCATAACCTAAACCTACAGTTGACTCTATGCTCCAGCGTGGTGATAGGAGCCACTGATATCCATAACTGAAACCTCCTCCATAAAAAATTCCACTGTAACGATACTTACGTTGTGATAAATTATACTCTCCATAATGAGTATGAAGACCTATAAAATGTCCCTTAAAGGGTTTGCAGAGCCAATAACGAACCTCGGGCTGAATAAGCCAGTGTTTCCAAAAAAGATCTGAACGAAACTTAATGGGGTTGTAGTTACCGGAAACATCTATTGTGATACGATCACTCAATGAAAATTCAGTCCCTAAATTTAAAGTTCCCGTAAGATCATATAAAAGATTACTCTTTATACTCCAATTCTGTGCCGTGGAATATGTGATACTAAAGCTGTAAAAGAGTAATAGTCCTATTAAATATTTTTTCATCTTACTGATTTTATTATTTTTATTTTTTATATCTAAGTATTAAATAAGTTTATAAATAATAC
>CAZYQA010000329.1:0-2972 GCA_964649555.1 uncultured Muribaculaceae bacterium | reverse complement strand
GTCTGTTGTAGAGAAAAAGCTCTCCAACGGGTGACAGGCAGTGATTTATGTGACTAAAAAATGCATCCAAATTCAAGTCATGGCAGGTATCATCAGAAATAACACGACTCGATGAAGATGGATGGGTCTCATCAAAATAAACTCTAGCGTCACCAGTATTAGAATTCTGATTTTGCTGCTTACCAAAAACCACCTTGGACTTCTTCATTTTTTATTTCAAAGGTAAAGAAATCTTTCCAAATCTACTAGCCAGCTGTAAGTCGTCTAGAAAAAGGCCCCGTTTTTAACTAAAAAACTCATCAAACATAGTAACTTCTTTCTTCAGATTCTTAATTTGCTCTAGTTTCCACTTAAATGAATATATAATCATAACAAGTGTAACTATAAGAATAAGAACTAATATCCATAAACGATTATGTGACATAAGAACTTCAAAATAAGAAACGGCTAGCCAACTCATAAAGACTATTAATATGGACATATTAAAAAACACATCAAAACGAAGAAATCTAAGATACTTAATAATAAGAGAATCCACTTTTTCTACTGAAGAAGAGCTGATATCTTTTATCTTATTAAATTTGAGATAATTAATAATACCATACAACAAAACATACATCAAACATCAAGGAGAATATAATGAGTAAAGAAGCCATCGAAGCAATCATATTTGCATCCGTCTCAGTAGGAATATTCTTATTATTCATATTGATACGAGTAATTTTTGAGCTCTCATATAAACACGATAACAAAGTATATGAAGAGAAGTTAAGTAGTAAAAGGATTTGTAAACTCAAAGAAACATATACTGCTGCGGAAATACTAATCAACCAGTGGAAGAGCAGAGCACCGTTGCATGAAGACTTCTGGAAACGATGTGATGGATATCGCAAAGCAGAGGATACTTGTATTAAGTTTATCTCAAAAGCAAAAAAGAAGGGATATAAAACAGTTCAAGAGGTATTTCAAGACCCTTCAATATTGTTTCTTTTTGGTGCTCTGGATGTTCTTTATATAGGCACAATGATAGAGTATGAAGAGATTATCCGCCACCAGAACGAAGAAGAGAGAGAAAGACTCTCAGATATAGCTCTTCTCTTAAGCGATGAAAGCAATATAGAAGAGAAGATTGAGTTGTTAAAGAAGCTTGGAGTTTAATATTTTCTATCATAAGTCTATCATAAAAGATAGGGTTTTTTTCTTATCAAAAAAAATAAAAAAAATAATTAAAAAATTGTTGACAAACCTTTTTTTCTGTGATATTATAATAATGTCGAAAGGCAAAAGGAGAAAAAATTATGATAAATTCAGTCGAAAATCAAAAAAATGTAGCAACTGCCGCAGCACATCTACCTCAAGCATTTTCTTTCCCAGTAAACCCTTGTATAGACTGTGCCCTATGTGGTAAGGGAGTATGCTCTTGGGATAAAGACCTTGAGCCAGTAGATGGATGGAAAGCGACTCGTGTCATGAGAGCATCCAAGAACATCGGCTATGCCATCTCATACTGTCCTATGTTTGTACAAGACAAGACTATTCTTTCTAAATCAGAGACACTAGAAAAGGTTGCTGCTTATTACAATGTATCTTCAAGAACAGTTGCAAGAAGACCAGAAGCTTTTATATACAAATATAATAGAGACAACCCAGATACACCTTTGTATAACTATTATTCTGAAGAGAACATAGATACTGAAGATGACGAATACTTATCTCAAGAAAAACTTGATTTTATCGAAGCACAAGACCGTGCTATACAAGCTGCTAGAGAATCTCAAGCAGACACAGAAGACAGTTACCTAGTCTAGGAGAATATTATGAAGAAAATGAAAGTGATGCTAGATGCATCTGAAGAGCAACCAATATTGTCGGCAGAAAGCCCTATAGGCACTACAGAGCCAGAGCAAATTTCTATAGAAGAATATCTTACCGAGATTGAGTCATCCACAGAACCATCTTCAGAACCATCTTCAGAAGACACAGAAGAAGACACAGACGCACACATAATAGATAGGCAGTTAACATGGAACACTTTATTCTCTTCACAGAGTATGTTTTTAACGCCATATATCCGCAGCCCTTTTAAGATATTCAAAGATACATCTGCCAACACAGACTCCAGCAGAGTACATCTCCCAGAAACCATCTACAGAGAGTTCTACCCAACGCTCTTCTCTAATAACCCAAGACCTTTCATCTGTATACCAAGCCATCTAGTAGAATTCTTCGAAGACATTGAATATGCTTTCAGAGAACTCAAGCAAGCAGAAGTGATAACATCTTGTCAACACACTGTTCTCATGGTAGAAACAGAAGAGGTCCTACCTTTAGATGAACCAACATTCCAAGAAGTTAATAGAGTGCTCTCAGAACTCAATACAGGGCTCACAATGATACATAGCGACAAATATAATCGTTCAAATTTTGGATATTTAGCTTCTTTTTCTGTATCTCATGATAAAAACAATCAAATCACAACACCACAAGGAGAATAATAAATGGGTGTATTTATATTAATAAGCTGCTTAACAGCAGTATCTGTAGCAATCTTTATCGCATTGATAATTTATGACAAGACAAATAAAAGAAATTTTTATGTAAGCGAAGGTATTTTGGTACCCGCAATCGTTCTAATTCTTGTGATAGTATCTGCATTGTTAGCAACATCAATAGCCGTAATCGTTCCTGCTGTTGAAGACTCATTAGGAACAAAAGCTCTTCAAATGGAACAAGAACGAATAATATTACAAACAAGATATGATGAAGCTTCCAGCTTAGATAATAATCATGTCATAGAAGAAACAGCTCTTTATGAAAGTATCATCAAATTCAACAAAGACCTCATCAAAGAGAAGTCTCTCTGCGATAATAAATGGATAGGCTGGTTCTATCATCAATCATTTAAAAATATTCCTCTTATTGATGTGAACAAAACTCCTAAACCTTAATATCTTACAATAAATAATTTTTAG
>CAZYQA010000328.1:0-2973 GCA_964649555.1 uncultured Muribaculaceae bacterium | reverse complement strand
ACAACAAGGCTAATTGTTTGGTTATCATGGATTTTTAATGAATAAATTTAATTATATATTAATCTATTTACTTGTGATTTTATTCTCATCTTGCACCAATGATGAGAATATCCCACAAGAGATATTGCAGAAATGGGGCGAGAGGGATACCATATCCCTTACTCTCAATTATCTTAATGTGCAGCAGAGTATCAATGATACCAAAGGTGCATTAACAGTCAATCCTACTCAAGTAACTGATGTAAATATTTATATCTTCAATCAGCAAGGAGATATTATAACGCATAGTTATAGTAATGGATCTACAACGATAAGAGATCTTGTGATCTTCAGTAATCTCAAATACCGTGTATTTGCAATTGCCAACATGGGTAGAAAGCTCCCTTACAAGACTATTGCCGAAATAGAGCAGCATAAACATACCATCTCTAATATCGGAGAGTTGGTAGATGCCGGAGGAGGATTCCTCATGAGTGGTAAGACTGATCTTATCACTCTAACGAATAATATGATGTTGGATATACCTCTAACGCGGAATGTAGCCAAGTTCGTATTAAGTTGTAATTATATCAATCTTAACACAGGTGTTACGATAGATATAAAAAAGGTAAGTTTAAAGAATGCTCCTATATCTGTCTACCCTTTCAAAGATAGCAAGGCTGAGAATCTATCTGTGATGCCGGGAGAGAGTAGAGATATAACAGAGCTATCAGATATAACTTCAGGAGTTCCATTTTATCTATACGAAAACCTACAAGGCACTGTTGCCCCAGCTGCTCTTGATAATAAGAGCAAAGAGCAAGGGATGAACTCAGAAGCAAAGGCTCATAGTTCTTATCTTGAGATGGAGTATGATTATACTTCACCAAGTAAGAAAGGAACTATTATTTATCGCTTTTATATTGGTGAAACTCACAAGGATTGCAACATCAGGCGCAATACCCAATACAACTGTACAGTGATGTTCAAAGGGGATGGCTCAGTGGATGAGAACAGCTGGAGTGTAGATAATAGCGGTATAGTAGATCTTGTAACCTCACTGAGTATTGCCCCTACAACGCATAAGTTTACAGCTCTTAATGAACAACTGAGCATTATTGCCACCGTTCTCCCTCATACTGCCAATAATAAGGTTTTAAGTTGGAGTAGCTCGGATGAGAGTATCGCAAGAGTGGATGCCGCAGGTGTAGTAACCTCTGTGGCAGATGGCACATGTGTGATTACCGCCACCACTACCGATGGTACAAATCTCTCTGCTTCTTGTAATATTGAGGTGAATAGTAAGATTTATGTTACGGGAGTAACGATAGATCCTAAAACCTTATCTCTATTTGTAGGGGAGCAATCGCAACTTACCGGGAGCGTTACCCCAAGTAATGCCACTAATGGGGCACTTCTATGGAGCTCTTCGGATGATGCGGTAGCAAGTGTAGATGCCACAGGAAAGGTTACCGCCGTTGCTAATGGTAAGTGTAAAATCAAGGTGGCGTCAGCGGATGATTCATCTATGTTTGATGAGTGCGAGGTGGCAGTAAATGATAAAACATTTAATTTGACTCCGGGTGTTGCTACATTATATACAACAGAAACACTACAACTTCAATGGAGTGGAGTTCCTCCGGGTACACCAACCTTTTCATCATCTGATAACTCAGTAGCAACTGTAAGCGCACAAGGTTTGATCACGGCCATTGGGAATGGGAATGCAGAAATAAGTGCTGTGTTGAATGGTATAACACGCACTTGTGAAGTGAGTGTGGTTACTCCAAGAATAGAGTTTCCTTACCTAAGCAAAGTTATGTATGAGGGGGAGGAGGCTATAATTCCATTCTCCGTGTTAGTCCCCAACACAACTATTCCTTCCAGCACATGTGATAACGGGGCAATAGTTGAAATATTAGAAACTACGTCTTCAGGGGTAAGGATTAGAGCAAAGGGGGTAGGTTCTGCCAATATAACAGCTAGCATGGCCACAGCTGGGGCAGTATGTAATATTGTAGTTCAGGAATTAAAGATTGTATTCAATAGTGCTGCGCCATTAAACTTCTATCAGGGATTTAATGAGGGAGTGGGATACACGGTTTATCCTGAGCATGCAAGAGGTTTAGCAATTAATTGGAGTTCATCTAACACCTCTGCTTTAATAAGCGTAAATGATAATATTTATCAAGGTGTGGGAGCAAATACAGATGCTGATATCATTGCAACATTTGCTGATCATCCAACTAAAAGTTTCAGATTAAATGCACATATCAAGCCTGCAATTAGTATAGCTGAAAATGAGGTGAACTTGGGTGCTAATAGTGGAGTTTCAACTTCCGGCTTTGATAATATACATGTAAGTTATCAACTAACGATTGATAAGCACCCTCGTGCAAATGTTGTATTTAGCGGTAATAGAGTAGCATCCTCAGGAAGTAATGTTGTACAATGTAATGCAACAGGGTTATTAAGCACAACGCCTGTAACTACTATGAATGGGCCAACAGGATTGATTGCAACAATTATGAATGCTGATAATGGCATACAATACAATACTAGTGTGCTTGTAAACGTATATGAAGTATGCAAAGTATGGGCAAACTATCAAGAGTACGAGCATGGCCCGGGATCTCAGCCGGGAGAGCGAGAGTACTATGGAGTGGCGGCAGCGCAAAGTGATAAACCTGTGGGATTAAATTTTAGAGCAAGTTTTAGATATAATACAGGAGATGGTAGCATATTTAGTGTAGATGCTTCAAATAGCACAACTCATGTTCAAGAGGTAGCAAGATTTATAGATTCAGAAACTTATCCTTTGGCATTTGGAGAATGGTATTATGATACTATAGAACATTTATTTGATGTTTCAGGTTCTACATATATGTACTATTACTCAGCAAAGAGTTTTGGGAAATAGTCTTACTAATTATTAAAAACAAAACCCTGCAAGAAACTAAGAGCTTGCAGGGTTATTTTTATCTATTTATAATT
>CAZYQA010000327.1:265-2977 GCA_964649555.1 uncultured Muribaculaceae bacterium | reverse complement strand
GTTGAATTAAAAAAGAGAATGCCTCAAGAATTAATGGAAGGTATCTTAGATTCTTATTTAGGCCCAGTTCCTGCTAAATTCAAATATAAAGGTAAAGAGTATACTCCTCAATCATTTTATAAGAGTTTAGGTATTGATGCTTCTGATTATGTTGAGCTTACATCATTTACTCATCACCCTTTCTATGAGCAAATTCCTTTGGAGATTCCTGATAACTGGGATAACTCTTTGTATTATAATCTTCCTTTAGATGAATTCATGGCAGTTATTGATAATGCTATCATGGAGGGATATACTGTTGCTTGGGATGGCGATGTTAGTGAGAAAGGTTATGCTTTCCAACATAAATTATCACTGAATACAGATGAAAATCTTAAAAAAGCAGAGAAGATAGAGAAAAGAGTTAAAGAGAACCCTGTAACTCAACAATCAAGACAAGCTGGTTTTGAGAACTTCTCTACTACTGATGATCACTTAGAGCACATTATTGGTATTGCAAAAGATCAAGATGGTGTGAAATATTATATTACTAAAAACTCTTGGGGTACTGAGCGTAATGGTACAGGCTATCACTATATGTCTGATGATTATGTGAAAGCTAAAACTACAGGAATCTTGGTAAATAAAAATTCTATCCCTAAAGAGATTCGTGAGAAATTGAAAATAAAATAAGAAATTTCTGAACTATAAAATGAGAGGCTGTTAAGATTTAAAATTTAACAGCCTGTCTTGTTTTAAATATATCTCCTCTGAAATTAAACCAGTTGCCCCCAGCTGCTATTAAAAAGCATCCTGAAATTAGAGATAAGTTTACAAATAATTGTGAAACGGCTCCCCAAGAACTTACTCCTCCTTTGGTGTTAATTACAAATGTGATTATTAATACTAAGAGTATTCCACCTAATGCAGCAAATCTAGATAATATATTACTCCATAGGCTAAGAGCACATAAAATCCAGCATATTCCTGTAAAAATAACTAATCCTTTAGCATTTTCAAATGAAGACAACATTGTGGCATCTTGTGATATATGTGTAAGATGTAATATTCCGGCACACATAAAAAATATTCCAACTAATACTCTTCCTGTATCATAGCTTTTTTTAAGAGCTCCTTCAGAGGCAATCATTAGTGCGCACCCTATTATTGCTAGGTGTGAGGCGAATTTTAAAATTGTCCCCGGATAGTTGCCACCTGTTTCAAATCCTCTCAACGTGCTTGAGAATAGAATAATTATTGTCATTAATGTGATAAGGAAAGCCATAAATCCTGTCCCTTTGTTAGATAGAAAGCTAAAGGCTGCTAATGAATAAATTATACCCATTATTATTACCCAGAATTTTCCGAAGTTGATATAAAAAGGAACCTCCTTTCCTAGTTCTCCACATAGAGCGAATGATTCCACTGCCATGTAAATCATTACAAATCCAAATAAGAATCTGCCTACGCTAAAATAAATTTTACTTTGAAAACTTTCCATATATTAAGTTTTAATTTTTATAGTGAAAACATTATCATTGTTTGTATTCTGTTATCAGTACCTTTTGTCCCCATATTGGTATGTCTCTTGCCATATAGGTACTCTATTCCTGTTTGGATATATGGTTTTATATTCCAAAAGATACTTGCTCTTAAATCTTCTCCATATCTGAAGTCTTTATTATAAAGAGCTGAATCGTATATCCTTGTTTGTCCGTATGTTAAATTTATAAATATTTTTTCTGAGCAATAGCCTTTCAATCCTATAAGCCAACCCATCATTTTGGTTGCGTCAAGTTTGCCAGGCCTTGAATTACTTGGCAGATACGAGTACGGAAGATATGATATTCCACTCATATAGTGTCCTATACCTTTTCCATATATAAATTGGCCTAATATAGTAATGGGCTTTATTATTTTTATTGCACCGCTAGCTTGCATTCCTACTCCTGTTACAATATCTACTTCATCGGAAACTTTATCTATATATTTAAAGTTTCTAACTAATCCGCTCAATCTTATGTGGCTGGTATTTTTCCATTTATATTCTATATAGAATGGGATGTCAGGAATAGATTGAGTAGCATTGGCATAAAACTGTGTTCCATCTAATACCGGGTAATCACTTCCATCATATTCACCACTATATTCATTAAAACTTGGTATTTCCAAGCTGGCACCCCATTTAAATCCACTATACGATGGTGAATTATATGATATTTGATACCCTTTACTCCAATCATTCCCATTAACGCCACATGATGAAATAGTTTTAGGCAGAGATTGCACATCTGTAAATAGAGAGTAATTATACCCTATTAAAAACTCTCTGTATCTTATGTAAATACTGCTGAGTTTTAATAATTGGCCATTATTTTTTCCTCCATCGAATGAAATGCCCACATACCCTGTTATTTCATTTTTTTTCCCAGGCAATGCAACCACTTGTAAATCCAATGCAGAGTGTAATGGATTCAAGAACATCTCCCCCTTTGCCCCTTTTACTGCTGGGACGGGTATTGATGAAGGACTGAAATACATTGAGCCACCTAAAGAATTCCCGATATCCCATCCCAAAACAGGTTTTATATATCCTCCTAAAGCTAAAATAAATTTACCATCTTGGTTTTTTAATATAAAATTTGGAACTTCTATAGCATTATAGCCATTGGGTTTTGAATTCTTTAAAATATCTTTATCTTGGGTTGATGTTTTTACAATTTGAGTCTTACT
>CAZYQA010000327.1:0-255 GCA_964649555.1 uncultured Muribaculaceae bacterium | reverse complement strand
ATATATGATTATATAAAAAAAACAGATTATAAAGCCTAATATGATTATTTTTTTTACCATTTAAATACTTTTTCAATTAAAACATATTATCTTAGAATTTGTTGAGATACTGTATAATCAATTTATAATACTTTTTATTAATGAATAAGCTAATTTTGCTAACTATTTTTTTTGCTGTCAGCTGTAATGTAACTAATAAAATTAATAATAGAGAAGTAACAGATATGCTTGGGCGTAGTGTATTTATTCCTGATA
>CAZYQA010000326.1:0-2989 GCA_964649555.1 uncultured Muribaculaceae bacterium | reverse complement strand
CTAGAGGCTAAAGCATCCTTCTCTTTAGCTAGCTCTTGTTGAGTTTTAAGAATAGGAAAATCAATAGGAGAAGTAAGGGTACTATACATCCAAGGTCGCCCCTTTTGATACTCATATTTAAATTTCCCTTCACGTGGAAAAAAAATAACCATAGTGATAAACGCAATTAGTAAAGAGACATAAGTGCGTTTACTACGTAGAATCCTACTGTTTTTTTGAATATTAATTCCTACCATATTGCAAATTTAAACTATTTTTGCAAAACAGAAGCTGAATTAATCATCAAAATATATGAACCGTCTAATAACTTTAACCATTTTTGCACTTTTAGCAATATTTCAAAGTGCAATAGCTCAGGAAATAATAGTAATTAAATCCAAAAACTTAAAATGTAATGATACAATAAGGGTTTATAATCCTGAGCCTATTTCAAAAAATCAAACAGCTCCAACACTATTCCTCTTACATGGATGGAGCGGGAGTTACAAAGATTGGGGAAACAAATACGACCTACAAGCGATAAGCAATAAATATGGATTCAGAATCATCACACCAGATGGATTTTATAACGGATGGTATCTGAATAATAGCGACCAGTCAAAGATGCAATGGAGAAAATTCTTTGATCAGGAGCTATTTCCACAAATGAAAGAAAAATATAAACTAGAGCCATATATGACTTTTATCACCGGGCTTAGTATGGGTGGACATGGAGCAATAAATCTATTTATGGATAATCCTCAAAACTTCAGAACGGCAGGCAGTATGAGTGGCGTATTGGATTTGCAACTTACAAGCCTTAGAGATACAGAATTAGCAAAAGTGATTGGCAATAATAAAGAGAGAATTGATAATGAAAGTGCAATCAATAGATTAGATAGAATTAAAGATATAAAAGAACCTATTATAATCACCTGTGGATACGATGATGTTTACTCAATATGCACAGAAAAGTTTGCAGAAAAGTGCAGAGAAAACAAAATTCCTCACGTAATGATTCTAAGCCCTGGTAAACATACATGGAAGTATTGGGGTTATGCACTAGACGAACACTTAAAATTCTTCACAAAAATATTAAACGAAGATAACATAGGTTATTAAAAAATATGGAGATAAGATCAATCAAAAGGAATTATATACTCAATCTGATTAATACATTAAGCGGATTGCTATTCCCGTTGATTACTTATCCATACGTATCCAGAATCTTACTTCCCGAAGGTATTGGGGAAGTAAGATTTTTTGATTCAATTATCGGGTATATCCTACTTATCACATCATTAGGGATACCCTTGTACGCAATAAGAGAGATAGCAAGAGTAAGACATGATGACGAGCAAAAATCAAAAACAGCAATTGAGATCTTATCTCTACATATAATACTCACAGTAATTGCATATATAGCTGTGTTTATAATATCGCTCACAGTATCAAAAGTGCAGGAAAATCTTCCTTTATTTTACATTCTGAGTTGCAGTTTGCTTTTCACTGCTATTGGTGCAAATTGGTTTTTTATTGCTACAGAAGATTTTAAATATATCACAATCCGCTCTGTCGCAATTAAAATAATTATGGCTATCGCTCTATTCACCCTAGTAAAAGATCAGAGCGATATATTATGGTATGCAGCAATAATTACTACTGCCAGCGTAGGAAATAATATATTCAACTTTTTTAGGCTCCAAAAAATCATACTAGGAAATAAAATAAGAATAAAAGAATTAGATATAAAAAGACATATTGCTCCATCTCTTAAAATATTCACTCTAAATATGATCACAAGTATCTACTTACTATTAGATACTGTAATGCTAGGGTTTATTTCAACAGATTCAGCAGTTGGGTACTATACAACATCATCACAGCTTACAAGAATGAGCTTGGGTATTGTCACCGCTATGGGGAGCGTACTTATGCCGCGATTCTCAAACTATATAAATACGGGAAGAAAAGAAGAATTTAAGAGCATGGGGAATAAGGCCATTAGCTTCACCAGTGCATTAGTATTTCCAATGAGTATTGGTCTTATACTTTTAGCCAATCCTATAGTTCTCTTATTCAGTGGTGAACACTACGCGCCGGCAATTACCACACTACAAATAATTGCCCCTTTAATAATATTCAATGGATTTAGCTCAATGCTAGGGCTACAAATGCTATATCCTCAAGGAAAAGAGAATCTGGTAATTCTTGCTACACTTTCAGGAGCAATAATAAACCTTACACTGAATTTCATACTTATCCCCATATATGCCCAAAATGGAGCTGCAATTTCATCTGTTGCTGCAGAATTTACCGTAGCCATAATGCTTTTAATACTCGGATGGAAATATCTTCCATTCAAATTTGTTTCAAAACAAAATATCAGCTATTTAGTGGGGGCACTCATAATGGGAATAGGAGTATATCTAGTACGGTGCACAAGTATTGAGGCTTGGATGAAAGTTCTTGTGGGGGTACCACTCGGTACATCAATATATGCACTCTGGTTATTTGCAAGAAAAGATCCTTTCTTAGATACTGTTAAAAATTTTATTAAAGAAAAATTTGTGTCATAAACTGACAAAACCCCTTTCTATTTTTGCATCATAAAATGATACAACTATGAAAGAGGTTTTAATTTATATTTTGAGTTATACTACAATTATAACTATGATTGGAATACTAATATTTACTTGGGTAAAAATCGACAAGGAAATAAAAGAGGTACGCAAAGGGATAATTAATCAATCTTAGTAAGCTCGGTAGTAGTTTTTACCATACCAGCATTGGTAGTTTGTTTAACCATACCAATACCCGGAGCATACCAGCTCATGATAACGGATTCTTGTACTTGTCCCATTACAGCAACAGTAGTAGTTTCGCTCATAACATAGCAATCATAAGTACCTGCAGGTACTGTCACGCTTTGCATTTGCTCGCCTACACCTCTGTTATCCATCTTGATATCCATATTTAGCTCCATACCTTGCATTACTGTTTTGATTTT
>CAZYQA010000325.1:0-2994 GCA_964649555.1 uncultured Muribaculaceae bacterium | reverse complement strand
TCTTTCATCTGCCCGCTCAACGCAGTAAATAAAATAGTTTTGTATTTCTAATGCCGTTCTATAAAGATAGGCGTGCAGGTGTCAAGACTGGAAAAAAGGGCCGTGGAGCGGCTTCGTGATATGCAAAAAAAGGACTGCCGAGCTGTCGGAGGTCCTTTTTTTGCGGAGGGGACAGGCGAATAATTATAATAAATATTATAATATAATAGCAAATTATATAAAGCTATCAAAAATAGCTGAGTACAAATATATACTATTATTTATGTTGACAATCATAATTTGTATGATACACTCAAAATATAAGGAAAATATTTAAATAAATATGGAATGAGCATAAAAAATAAAGAAGGTGATACCAATGTGGTAGTTGCTTTGAAATTACAAATGTTCAAATAAAATGTTAAGCCGTTTTGTGAGTTTGCTGTCAATAAAGTAGAATATATGCATTATACAAGATTTTGTGCCGTTATTTGCAATATATTTGCGAAACTTATGTCGTGATTTTAAGTTTTAAATTATAGAGGATATATATTATGAAACGAATTACCAACTATTTTATAATTTGCATAATTTGTGTTATGATTATGAACGCCTTTAATATACCTGCATCTGCTGCATGTATACATTCTTTTGGTCCTCAGTATTCAGAGGCGGCTCATCCGCATCAATATTTCTCACAATGTAACCTATGCGGATATACCAAGTATGTCCCGTGTGCATATGCTACGAAGGCGCATGGAAATGGTTCTTGGGGAAGCGGTACTTGCCCCAGTTGTGGGACACATACATATGTTGGCAAAGCTGCACATCAGGCGGAGTGTGTTCTTGTGGCTCAACTGTTAGCTCCTATGGGCACTCCTACAATAGTACATATTGCGATGCAGCGCATCCACATAGAGACTTTAAATTATGTTCGCGCTGCAATAGTAAATCATATTTAAATACGTATTCCACAAAAAATCATGGGGATGGTTCTTGGGGTAGCGGCACTTGCCCTGAATGTGGAGAACACAGTTGGGTACCAGATGGATTGCCAATAAAGCCTCTTCCACATCCACACCAATCTGCCATAAGATGCGCATGTGGAGAGGTAATTACCACGTACGGAATTTACCCAAACTGTTCGGACTGCACATCAAATTGCAAAACTTCGAGTAGTTCAACTGATTATCAAATTGTTCTCTACTACATTGATTCAGATTTAGATATAAGTGTGACTATTGCTGTTCCGTTCACTTTGAGCGTTGAGCACTCAGAGGTATACAAAAAAAATGGAACTACCTTTGTTTCTTTTGAAGCAGAAGTTACATCGCATACGACCGGACAGTCGCCAACGGCTCCGCAGATACAATTAGTAGCAGACAGAGTTATTGAATACAAAAACGCATCTGGATCTATTGGTACCCAAACATTAGTTTGGAGAGGATCTGATCCCAACAATGTTAGCGCACGGAATAATCCCGCCTTTGCATTTACCCTTCAAGGTATTCCTACAAGTGTAACATCACATGTTACCTGTTCGCTTCAGGATGGAATAGGAATATCATACAAAAAATCTACTACAACCACTTTAATATACTAATGGAGGGCTAATATGAAGAAAAAAATAATTATTGCAGGTTTGATAGTTGTAGTTGCTTGTTCCATAATTGCCGCGACTATTGCATATGGTGACAATATAACCTTTATGTCTGCAATTGGCGAGGCTTTATCCGACACCCAAATGACAGAAAACTCCGAAGAGATATTAGCCACTTATAATGGCAACGCCGTTACAAAGGAAATGCTTGATTACCAACATTCACTTGCAGAATACAGGACAGACAAATCTTACATTGACGAAAGTGATATGGATATTATCAACCGTATTCTTGCCGGGTATATTATTATTGAAGAAGCCGAAAAAGCGGGGCTTTCGGCAACTCAAGAGGAAATCTCACAAATGGTATCCGATGCAAAAAACAATTATGACAGTATTCCGGAAATCAAATCGTATTTAGACGAATACTGTGCTGCAGCTAAAATTAGCATACAGCAGTATTTTGATGCGGTTGAGGAACAGGCTTTTGCCACAATAACCCACCTAAAGTACAAAAATAAGTTCCTTGAAGAATTTTATAATGCTTACAGCTCTGATAATGAGACATATCCTGCGGATATCGCCACTCAAGCCGAAGATGCATATAAAATGCACCGTCAAGAGCTTGTTAACCGGCACGCAAATGAAATTGTATACAGCATAAGCCAGTAGGAGTGCATGATATGCAAAACCAGGACTGCCGAGCTGTCGGCAGTCCTGGTTTTGCGGATGAGAGATGGATAATAATTGTTATAATATTTACAAAATAAAATTCAGAGATACAATAATGATATAAAGCCTTGCAAATATATCAGTGGCCACTAATTTCACATATTAAGGAGTGCAAAATGAAGAAAAGAATATTTGTGATATTGACAGCCACGGTAATTATTGCGGTGGCACTTGGGATTTTTTTCGGAACACGGGGTGAATCACCTTTTTATGAAGCCGGTAAAAACACCGGCAAATATCTCGACAGTGAGGACGGGGAAATAGTCGCAAGCTATAAGGAACACAAAATTACGCTCTCAAGGTTTGAATATGAAAAAAGTAGCAGCAGCTTAAAAAGCGAGGTTGAAAGAGACAAATTAAAGACGGATAAAGACATAATCAACCTGCTTATTAAAAAAGTAATCCTACTCGAAGAGGCTGAGCGGCAGGGGCTTAGCGCCACGCAGGATGAAATAGATGAAATGCTTGCGTCGGTGAAATACTCTTATGAGCTGCCGGATGGGAAAGAAATTATTGATGCTTACTGCAGCGGCGCAGGTATCACGGTTGATGAATATTTTGCGCTAGTTGAGGAGCAGCTTCCTGGGACTATTGCCCGTCAGAAGCTAAAGAATATGTACTACGAAACATATTTCGAAAAGCACAATGAGATATCTTCGCAGGAAAACATAAAGGAGCAGGCA
>CAZYQA010000324.1:0-2995 GCA_964649555.1 uncultured Muribaculaceae bacterium | reverse complement strand
AGCACCAGTATTTTAAGTCGAATTAATATGATAAGAGATAATATTGCAACTTCAGAAATGAATGTTAAGAAGTTTAGTAATGACTACCATTTTGCTAAATATCTACTTATACATACACTATCTCATATTTTGATTAAAGAATTTGAGTTCCTGTGTGGTTATCCAGCAACATCTATATATGAGCGATTGTATGAAGATTCTGATAATATGCAAGGCGTTTTGATATATACCATTGCGGGGGCAGAGGGTAGTTATGGAGGCTTAGTTTCACTAGGTACAGATGAACGTTTCTCGAATATATTAAAATCAGCGTTACTTAGAGCGTGTGATTGTGCATCTGACCCTGTTTGTTATAACTCAGAAGCACAAGGTGTAAGCGGTCAGAATTTAGCAGCTTGTTATAGTTGTGCATTACTGCCAGAAAATTCGTGCGAACAATTCAATAGCTATTTAGATCGAGCAGTTCTAATAGATGATGAATTTGGCTTTTTAAAACATAAAATGTAGATTTTTGACAGTGTCAATCAAAACTTTTTCAGAATATTTAACTTATAATATATTTGCATTGTTTACTTATCTAAATATAGAGAAATACACACTTTTTGGGACACTATCCCATTTTCACCCCACTGGGAACAATTTGGGAACAATGATTAAAATTAAAAAAGGCTAACAATTGAAATATCAATGTGTTAGCCTTTTTCTTGGTACCCGGAGCCGGGGTCGAACCGGCACGGATTGCTCCACTGGTGTTTGAGACCAGCGCGTCTACCGATTCCGCCATCCGGGCCTCTTTTGCATTCCCAATTTTACTTGGGAGTGCAAATATAAGTTGTTTTTATTAAATATCCTAATAATGGAATGTAATATTTTTCTTTAAGTCAGGGTGCAAAGAGTTTGCAACAGGGCAAGTTTTTGCAGATGATTCAATTAGTCTCTTTTGTTGAGCGGTGTAATTGCTACCGGCAGGGAAATATATATCGATTTTGATCTCCACAACTCTGCGAGGATCAGTACCCATAACTTTCTCAGTCTCTACAGTGGTACCATCAATATTAAAATCGTATGCTTTAGCAGAAATACCCATGATGGTAAGCATGCAGCTACCAAGAGAGGTTGCTAATAAATCGGTTGGTGAGAAAAATTCACCTTTACCATTATTATCTAAAGGGGCATCAGTAATCACTTTATTGCCCGATTGTATATGCTCAGCTTCTGTTCTTAGTGAGCCTAAGTAAACTGTTTTAATTTTTGTCATAACTAATAAAATTTATTTATTTACTATTTCGCCAATTAACGTTGCACTGGTGCAAGAGTTAACCTTTACTTTTACATAATCACCAATTTTATGCCCAAGTCCATCAAATACGCAAACTTTATTTTGAGGTGTCCTGCCAAAAAGTTGTTCGGCAGAGCGTTTAGATACCCCCTCAATTAAAACTTCGTACTCTTTTCCAAGGCATTTTTGATTAGATGCAAGAGATAGTTTGTTCTGAAGTTCAATGATCTCATTCAGGCGAGAAGTCTTAATCTCAGCCGGAACATCATCCTTAAACATCTTTGCAGCTTTTGTATTTGGCCTTTCGGAGTATTGAAACATAAAAGCAGAATCATACCCTACAAGCTCCATCAAGCTGATGGTATCTAGATGATCCTGATCATTCTCAGAGCAGAATCCAGCAATAATATCGGTACTGATAGCGCAATCGGGAAGAATCTCCCTTATTTTGCCAACTCTTTCAAGATACTTCTCTCTATCATACTTCCTGTTCATCTTTGCAAGCATAGCACTACTGCCCGATTGAACAGGCAAATGAATATGATTGCAAATATTTGGATACATAGCCATTGTATAAAGTACCCCGTTGCCCATATCTTTAGGGTGAGAAGTTGAGAACCTTACTCTAAGTAAAGGATTCACCGATGCAACTTCCTCCAATAAGCGGGCAAAATCAACTTGGTCAGTAGGATTATCAGGGTTTGCCCAAAGGTAAGAATCAACGTTCTGCCCTAGCAAGCTCACCTCTTTATATCCATTCTCAAATAACTCCTTAGCCTCTTTTACAATGCTATGAGGGTTACGGCTCCTCTCTCTACCTCTTGTGAAAGGGACAACGCAATACGAACACATATTATTACATCCTCTCATAATAGAAATAAAAGCAGAAACGCCATTTTTATCCATGCGTACAGGGGAAATATCTGCATAAGTCTCCTCATGTGAAAGATGAGTATTAATTTGTTTACCCCCTTCGCCACGCAAAACATTAATAAGCTTTGCAATATCTCTGTAAGAATCGGGGCCTGCCACAAGATCAACAGCAGGGTGGCTCAAAAGCTCATCCTTCAATCTCTCAGCCATGCAGCCCAGTATCCCGACAATTAAATTTTTTCTTTTCTTTTTTTCTTGTGCAAATAAATCTAATCTGCCCCAAATCCTTTGCTCTGCATTATCTCTTATAGAGCAAGTGTTTATAAGTATAATATCAGCTTTGTCAGCATTCTCGCACAAAGAATAACCTGCTTTTTGCAGTACAGATAGCACAACTTCACTATCATTTACATTCATCTGGCAACCGTAAGTTTCAATAAAAACTTGCGGAAGAGAGCTATCTAAAATTGGTTTTACCGTAGAAAAATTGTTATTCATTATAAATTTATTATTCTGCAAAGATAACTTTTTTTATTTTTGCTATTCATTAATATGAATTAAAACCCCGCTATATGAAGAAGTATTTTGTGCTTGTTGTCTTATCTGCTCTATTATTAAGTAGTTGTGCCGGTTATAGGAATATAGATCTAAGAGATTTTTCAATAAATAAATTTCAATTGGCCTCCACATCCAAAGTATATTTAGATATAGATACCGAAATAGATAACCCATCCAAATCCTCATTCTCAATAAATGATATATCGGGAATAGTTTATAAAGATGAGATACCATTTGCTGAGGTATCATTATTGGAAGATGTATATGTACCGTCACTTTTAACTT
>CAZYQA010000323.1:0-2995 GCA_964649555.1 uncultured Muribaculaceae bacterium | reverse complement strand
CAAACTCTGAGGTTTCGTTCTCTTGTTGAATGTTTAACTCTACGAGCTGTTGTTCTAATTGTATAATTTGTAGGTCTGTGGATGAAAGAGTAGCGTTGAATCCCGATTTTGCATTTTGTTTCTGAATTAGATTTTGCGATGAGGTTTCAAAATCAGCCGAAGAGATTACATTTTCTGCATAGAGCATAGAGTCTCTTTGGAATGATTTTACTTGTAGCTCCAAATCCTTTTCAATGTGTTTATACTGCTCTTTTATCTTTGCGAAGTACTCCTTGTTTTTGGTAATCTGCTCTCTTAACAGCTCTTTCTTCTGAGAGATATGTTCGGTGGAGATATAGTGAGCGTAATCTCTCGCACTTTTCTGAAATGCTGAGAAAGTGCCTTGTATCTCGCCTAAGTTATAGTTTTCGCCTATCCACTGCTCTTTTATAGTCTTAGCATAATTTGCGGATGATATAAGTTTTAACCTCTCTGACACAAACTTAACATCCGTCCAGTTAGCTGTATTGTCTAAAACAGCGATTATATCGCCACTCTCAACAGCCTTACCATCTTCGACAAATAGCGTGTCAATCAATCCTTCGGAACGAGATATTAAATCCACAGGGGGATTGTATGTAGTTATTTGAGCGGGGGATATGATAATATCAGGATACTTTATAAAGTAGCACCCTATAAAGATTCCTCCAAATATAGCAAAGACAACAGTAACTCCCCACCTTATGACCCAAGAAGGAGCTTTACCCATTATCGTTTGTACCTCTTCGCTATGAAAATTATCTCTTGTTGGCATATATAAATTTATTTTAATTTCCTAATTCAAGTTGGTTTTTTACCAACTCATAGTAATATCCTCGTTTGGCGGTTAGCTCTTGGTGTGTGCCTTGCTCCACGATAGAGCCTCTATCTAAAACTATGATATTGTCTGCATTTTTAACCGTAGATAGACGGTGAGCAACAACCACTACCGTTTTATCCTTAAACAACCGCTCCAATCGCTCCATAATCGTGCGTTCATTATTGGCATCAAGAGAATTTGTCGCCTCGTCAAAGAACAAAAATTTAGCATCTTTATAGGCTGCACGAGCGATTAGTAACCTCTGCTTTTGTCCTGTACTCAAACCATTGCCGTCAGCTCCAATTTTAGTATTGTACCCAAGTGGCAACCCCTCAATAAACTCATCAATATTCGCAACTTCAGTGGCATACCTCACTCGCTCCATATCGGGTCTTTCATCCGAGACTCCAATGTTGTTGGCTATCGTGTCAGAGAATATAAACCCCTCTTGCATTACCGAACCGCACACCTTGCGCCATGATGATGCGCCATATTGAGAGAGTTTTTTACCTGCCAACGTTATATCGCCCTCGACTGGTGGGTAGAACCCCAACATCATCTTTAGCATTGTAGTTTTACCGCTACCCGATGCGCCTACGATTGCTGTAACCTTGTTGGATGGGATAGTAACAGTCACATCATTTACAGCCTTTGGAGAATGCGGTCCATCGTATTGGAATGTAACGCCTCGAAACTCTATATCTGCACTGTCGGGAATCTCTCTTACAAAATCTTTGTAGGCTGGCTCTTCATCGTCTTTCTCTTGTATTTCGCTTAGTCGCTCCATAGATATTTTGGCATCTTGGGTGCTTTGAACGAATTGGATAAATTGCGAAAGGGGTGCATTAAGCTGTCCTATAATGTATTGCAAGGCCATCATCATACCCAGTGTCATCTCGCCCTCAATAACAGCACTTGCAGCCAAAAACGATATAATAACATTCTTCGTCTGGTCGATAAACGTTCCTCCAACCTCTTGGGTCTGCCCCAAGACTAACCCCTTGATAGATACCTGAAACAGTCGTGCTTGTATTCTTTCCCACTCCCAACGCTTCTGTTTTTCACAGTTATTGAGTTTTATATCCTGCATACCATTAATGAGTTGCACGATGCTACTTTGGTTGTTTGCAGCCTCTTGAAAACGCATATAATCAAGTTTGCGACGACGTTTCATAAAGAGCAATATCCAAGTTATATATAACGCACTACCAAGTAGGAAGATACCCAAAATCTTCATATCATAACCACCCATTACAGCACCATAAATCACAAAGGTCAACACCGCCATAACCATACTAAGCAACGACCCTGTTAAGAAGGACTGTATTCTGTTATAGTCGCCAATGCGTTGCATTATATCGCCCACCATCCTAGAGTCGAAAAACGCTATCGGCAAGCGCATTAACTTCGAAAGGAAATTAGAGATAAGCGAAATACTTATTCTCGTTGTCATATGCAGCATCAACCACGAACGGATAAGATTGTTTGCCATTTGTCCCAACACCAAAACAACTTGCGCTACGAGCATCATCACCACAAACGACAAATCACTCGTGCCGATACCCTTGTCCACGACAGATTGTGTTAAAAATGGCAGAATAAGGCTCAATACACTTGCCGTTAGCATAGCGATTGACAACTGCACTAAGTAGCGTTTGTATGGCTTGAGGTAATATAATAACTGAGATAATTTCAGCCGTTTATCTTCATCACCTCGCTCTTTGTAAAACTCAGGGGTAGGTTCTAATATAAGTACAACACCCTTACTACCTGTTGCGCTGTGGGACTGCAACCACGATTTTTTGAACTGCTCTTGGTCATATTTCAACAATCCCGATGCAGGGTCTGA
This sequence comes from uncultured Muribaculaceae bacterium, assembly GCA_964649555.1. Classification (GTDB taxonomy): domain Bacteria; phylum Bacteroidota; class Bacteroidia; order Bacteroidales; family UBA932; genus Egerieousia. The sequence continues at coordinate 308 of CAZYQA010000323.1, read as the reverse complement.
TACATATACTTTACCTCTCTTTATCTTATAAACCACCACAAAATGTTGCTGATTCCAATGCGCAATACAGGGCAAAGGCATCTCATCACGCAATTGCTCCCACGAAATCTTAACACCCGTAGAGCGAAAACCGATAAGCTCCGCCGCATCACTAATACCAAGTAATGATACCCCTTCACGCGTAATATGACATTTCTGGCGAAGATTTTGCAATGAATAGTTACGACCATAGTACTGCGCTACAATCTTCAAGCACGTCGGACCGCAATCCATTGCGTCTAGTTGGGTATAATGAGGGAATGATGTTA
>CAZYQA010000322.1:0-2998 GCA_964649555.1 uncultured Muribaculaceae bacterium | reverse complement strand
AAAATTTACGAAATATCGAAAAGTTTATATCTTTTTAAAATTAGAAAAATTTTATACTTTAGTGCTTTAATTAAAAAATGAATAAATTATGATTAACCACAAGAAAAATATATGCAAATATGCATTAATCATTATCACCTTATTATTTACGATAAGTTCAAAAGTGCTAGCAGAAAACGAGCAAACAATCAATAAAAACTCACAAACACTTTTTGAAAGTTCAGACACAGTTTCATGCTACCGCATTCCTTCAATAATAACATTGCCAAATGGCAATATCCTAGCTGTAGCAGACGAAAGAATTCCTTCATGCGCCGATTTAATAGGAAATAGAGATATTAATATAGTATTGCGCCAAAGCGCAGACAATGGGTTATCGTGGTCAAAAATTGAAAGAATTGTAGATTTTCATGACGGAGAATCAGCATCAGATGCCTCCATGATATTAGATAAAAAAACAAATACAGTTTTCCTTTTCTATAACTACATGAATCATAATGATCCATCTAAAAAGGGAATTTTCTATTTACACTACATAAAAAGTAAGGATAATGGCAGCACATGGTCCAAACCAATAGATATCACAGACCAAATTACAAAGAAAGATTGGAAATATGATTTTAAATTCATAACATCAGGAAAAGGTACTCAGACCGAAGACGGAACTATACTTCATACCCTAGTAAACTTACAAAAAGGTCTTTTTGTTTTCGGGTCTAAAGACCATGGTAAAACTTGGTTTCTTAATGAAACATCCATAAAACCAGCAGACGAATCAAAAATCATAGAACTTGAAGATGGCACCTTAATGATTAATAGCCGTGTAAACAACCAATCACACAGACACATCCACCTATCAAAAGATGGGGGAAAATCATGGAACTCACACTCAGACAGCACATTAGTAGACCCTCACTGTAACGCATCCATAATCAAATCAAATAAAGACACACTATATTTTTGTAATGCCAAATCAGAGACAGTCAGAGAAAACCTCTACCTAAGAAAAAGCACAGATTCTGGCGCCACTTGGGATAAAGGTAAGCAAATCTACGCAGGTTCATCCGCCTACAGCGATATTTGCGAATGCCCCGATACGCATAAAATCTACATCCTCTTTGAAAAAGATGATTACTCAAAAATAGAATTTGTTACGCTAGCACCATGATATTATAACCTAATAACTATTTCATATTCCACGCCACTAAGTAGAAGGATTATCATTCACCTCACCTAAAACTTTGATTTTCAACACACCAAGCTTAGCATCAACTGCGAGCACTTCCACCTCTGAGATAAGCACTTTCTTCGAAGCAATGATTTTTTCTATTCCTGTATTTTTTAATTGCCCTAGGGCGATCTCAACTGTCTTTGACTTATCAAAACCAAAATATTCCTGTATCATTTCAGAAGTTAAAGTATCTTCGACATTTGGCTTAGGTATTGGATTTTCATCATTAATATTTTTCTTACAAGATAAAAATAAACAAATAATGGGTAAAAATAAAATTATCTTCTTCATATATCATCTCTTCCTAATAATTAGTAGTTCCCATAAATGGTTGTCTCATCTTGATAGAACGACCTAAAGTCATTTGATCAGTATATTCAAGATCATCGCCAAATCCTACGCCTCGAGCTAAAGTACTGATTTTTAAATCGAGTTTAGAAAGAATCTTATAAAGATAATATGAAGTAGTCTCCCCTTCCATACCAGTACTTAAAACGAAAATAACTTCTTTAACATCCTCAGAAGAAGCTTTTTCCATAAGTTTTCCTAAAGGCAAATCATCAGGTCCCACCCCGTCCATTGGCGAAATAATTCCACCCAGAACAAAATATAAACCATTATATTCACCAGTAGATTCGATACTTAGCAGATCCATCAAACTCTCCACTACACAAATCGTCGAACGGTCGCGAGACTTATTCGCACAAATCTCACAAACTGAAGTATCAGAAATCATATTGCACTCAGTGCAATACTTCACATCCCTAGTCAAAGTTATAAACGATTCTCCAAACCTCTGCACATTCTCCTTAGGCTGCTTTAAAAGATGAAGCGCTAAGCGCAATGCAGTCTTTCTCCCAACCCCTGGCAGCGAAGCAAATTGGTCCACCGCATCCTCTAAAATTTTTATCATAATAATCTTTTAATTACATTTATGAAAACTTACCAATCCTTCCATAGGCTCTTTTAAAATTTGCCCAAGGGCAATACCCCTCGTCGCAGCCACAGCACGTAAAATATCCTCACAATAAAATGCCACAGAGCCCACAAAACCCATCTCTAAATCAGCATCCGTTCCACTTAAGACAGACCTATCAAAGCCACCTATAATATCACACTCTATATTTCCAGTAAAATATCTAAGTACATTCCTATCAAAAAATTCGCCGAAAGCTGATTTTAACAAATTCTGTACATATTCATCTGATATATTCTCTCCCAAAAACCATGCAAAAGAAGCCAAATAGCGAGAAGGCATTTCATCCTTATAGACATTTTGCACTATTTTAGAATAATTCAAACCAGGATATTTTAAAATAAATTTCTCATACACTGCCTGCGGCAATAATCCTTTAATAAAATCCCCTAAAAGCCTCTTTCCAAGATAAGCTCCACTACCCTCATCACCTAGAATAAATCCTCCAGCAGGCACCCTCGATACTATCTTAGAGCCATCATAAAGACAAGCATTAGAGCCAGTTCCTAAAATTCCTACTACACCAGCTGCAGAGCCAAATAAAGCCCTACAAGCAGCTAATAAATCAGAATATAAAAACACATTAGTAGTAGAAAAAAACTCAGAAAATATATCAGAAAAAATCTTATCAGCTGATTTATTAAGACCTATTCCAGCCCCATAAAAATAAACCTCAACATTATCATCACCCATGAAGTTAAAACCTATAAAGGTATGTTTTAAGACTTCTCTTAGTTTATTGTTGTTAATAAACATGGGATTAAGCCCCTCAGAAATGAAACTTTCTTGAG
>CAZYQA010000321.1:0-3018 GCA_964649555.1 uncultured Muribaculaceae bacterium | reverse complement strand
AGCTTTACAATTATTTAAAGATGAAGCAGAAAAACAATTAAAAGGCATAGATGCAAAATTCAGTGCTTTAGAGGAAACCATCAAATCATTACAGGATCAACTTACTGCATTCCAAAGCACAATGGCATCAAAATCGGATCTTGATGCAGCTTTGCTCGCATTAAGCAACGAAATGGATGCTAAATTGAAGTTAATAAATGATCAGCTTACTCCTCTTAATAAAATTGCAGGAGTATTTGTAAAAAGATTAACAAGTATAACATTGATTCCTGAACTATATATTCAAGGTATTCCATCAATTGTATTTGAATCTGCAAAATATACTCCAATGAAATTGGATGCTAATTACGCATTAGTACCAACAGGAGCTGCTGCTAAAATCGTATCAAACAATTCTACTAAAATCAATTATCGTTTGAACCCAGCTTCGATTACAGCAACTGATGTTGATTTAGCTAAAATTTCATTCGTTAACGATGTTGCATCTTCTCGTTCAACTACTAACGATCCTATAGCTATTGTTGCAGAAACTGCACAAGTTTCTAATGGTGTACTCACAGTGTCAGCAACTAAGGCAGATGCTTCTAAATCGTTGAATCTTCCAAATAATAAATTCAACATCGTATCTCTACGTGTTCCTATTCATTCAGATAATCTTATGAAAACTGAGGTTGCCGGTGAGGTTGCTGTATTCTCAGAATATGTAAGAATAGCAGAAGATGAATTCTTGCCACAAATTGCCAATGCTACTGATTTAAATGATCATTTCAATGACCATAAGACAGTTTATAATTCACAAGAAGGAGCAGAAATATCTTTCAATGATGTATCTTATAAGGAAAATTATAATTTGGCAGCTAAAGTTACCGGATGTAAATTTATTAACAATAAGAACCAGGGTGCAATTGATGCTGCAACACTTGAATCATACGGATTTAAGTTTGAATTTTCAATGGCAAAGCCTGAATATATTATTGGAGGAAATTCTACTAATCAACAAGAATTTGCTAGCATCACAGAAGAAGGAGTCCTTACACCAAAAACCCCTGGTGAGAATGGAAATACGGGTCTACAAGCAGCTCCAGCCGTGGATAAAGAACCTATCATCATGGTTAAATTAATAGATACAAAGAATTCTAATAATATTATTGACATAAGATTTATCAAAGTTAAAATTGTCAAATCTGCAGTAACCGATAAATGGCTTCCAAGTGAGAATGCAATAATGAAGGAATATAAGAGACCATTGTCTACTGAAAACATTACCGTTGAATTCTCATGGGATGACATGACAAACGGAGTTTATTCTCCTCTTCAAATGAATAAAGATACCTTCAATAAGATATACACCTTAGCTGGGTATAGTTATGAAGGAACAGGTACGTTGACTAATAATGTTGATGGTGGTGCTGTAGCTGGAACAAATGCTCTTACATGGACACTTACTCCTGATCAAATCAAAGAAGTAACCAATGGAGGTAAGGATTATTTCATCACAGCAATATTCAAAGATGTTAATGGATTGCAACCTACAATTAAGTTTAAACTCAAAATTACCATTACGGCACAAACGCCAAAGGTTGTTTCAACATTACCTATTAACTGGTATGAAGATGGCAAGGTATATCCTGTATTGCCCGCTCCATATGTAGCTGGTACAAAATGTACTTACAATAACAATTTATGGCTTGGTTTCAACTATACATCTGTAGGAACACTAGTAACAAATCTATTCAGTGCTGGACTTCCAAATGGTTCTTCATGGGATTACCAATTTGCAAAATCTCAAGACGCGATAAGTGGCTATAGCGCAAGCAATAATGGGTATTCTATGTTAAAGGGTGGCAAAATTGCCGCATCATTAGCTTGGGATGCATCTCACTCTCAATGGGTCGGAATTCCTACTAATACATATACAAATGTTGTACTTAACAAAGACAATGGTGGAAAAGATCTTCTTAACGCTATCGGAACTAGCCCTGCAACAGCTAAGAAAGTGAAAGTATCTATCATTTCTAAATTGAATGAATGGAACGTATCAACTCCAATGACATATTATCTACAATTTGTGGCACCATTGAAGATTGTTCCTGTATTGAAAGACGGCGTTTTCTATGATAAAGGTACTACTCCATCTACTATCAATATCGCAAAAGCATTTACTATGACAGATGCTTATGATAACGTAGTAAGTCAAGTTAATGGAACTAGCACTCAATCTCCATCTCCGTCCGATCTATATAACTATTATGGAGTAGAAACAGCAACTTGGGATTTAGGAGATGCTCGTGTTGGCCTTAGCTCAACCGGAGCAATTGATAATACGATTGCACCTGAGAATTGCCCTAAGATAACAAGCATACCTGATTTGAAATTAACCCAAAACGGTAGTGATTTAACATTTACCAATAACGGTTCTACCACAACTAAAGAGTATAGATTGTATGTAAAAGCTACTATTTCTCATATCTGGGGAATGACTTCTGAATGGATTACAATCACGGTTAAACCAGGAAGTGTTCAACCAAAATAGTATGAATATTTATATTGTTGACTAAACACGGAAAGAGGCGCAATCTTGGTGATTGCGCCTCTTGATTTATTGAGTATTCTTAATCTTTCTTTGTAATAATCCCCTTTGTAATCTCAATTTTATGCACTTCGACTCCTGCTGCCGGTAGCCATAATTTTACTGTGTGGTTTTTACCATTTAAAAACGATACATTAAAAGATGTACGAACTTTATTAAATAGCTTATTTTCTATTTGAATTTCCTTCGATTTCAAATAATCCATTCCAACAATAATCTTTGAGTCATTGCACTCCAAATCCTTATTAATTCGATAGTGAACTGTGACATAATACGTGCCTCCAGGCAATTTTGTCGAAAGGGAATATTCGGCATAAGGTCCTGTAATTATTCCACCTTTAGCAACTCCTTTTTTATTATAACTACTATTCTTCCCCGAAATATAATTTTTTTCTTTGTATCTGTTAGTTTCAATCAAGCGCGACTTC
>CAZYQA010000320.1:283-3021 GCA_964649555.1 uncultured Muribaculaceae bacterium | reverse complement strand
CCAAAACTGGACAATCCCTCATTTATTAATATATATTAAACAGCGCTTAAATATGAATAGGACCATCTAAGCCTAATGGTAATCCGAAGTAGAACCATATTGCCAAAAGTATAATCCAGCAAATAAAGAAGATAACAGAGAATGGTAACATTAATGAGATAAGTGTACCAACTCCATAATCCTTATTATATTTTTGTGCATAAATTACAAGTAGCGTAAAGTAGCTCATCATTGGGGTAATTACATTAGTAACTGAGTCCCCTATTCTGAAAGCCGCTTGCGTTAAACCCGGATGGTAGCCGATAAGCATTAGCATTGGAATGAATACAGGAGCTAATATTGCCCATTTTGCCGAGGCACTACCCATAAACATATTGATTGTAGCTACAAGTAATACAAAGCATACAAGCATTGGATACCCTGTAAAACCTATATGAGTAAGCCAATCCGCACCTTTTATTGCGACAATAATACCTAGATTACTCTCTCTAAAGAAGTAAACAAATTGAGCTGCAAAGAATACTAATACTATATAGCTACCCATTCCACTCATAGATTTGCCAATAGCATTCATAATTTGCTTATCATTTTTGAATACTCCTGTGATTTTTCCGTAGATAAGCCCCGGTACAAAGAATACTAACAATAAGCCCACAATAATTCCACTAAAGAATGGAGATTTTAGGATTCCTCCTGTTTGCGGATCCCTTAATAATCCGTTTTCCGGGATAATTGTCATTGCCATAACAACTAAGAATGCCAATGTACCCCAGCCTGTCCAGCGAAGTGCTTTGCGCTCTATATCGGTTGGCTGCTCAATTGCAAGAGCCTCCACATCACCTTTATACTCACCAAGCCTTGGCTCAATTATTCTCTCTACAATCCATGTACCTACAACTGTTACCATAATAGCAGATGCAACCATAAAATAATAGTTTACCATAGGGTTTACGTGCATTTCAGTATCAATTATGTTTGCAGCCGCTGTTGATAATCCGGCTAGGATAGGATCAACAGATCCTATTAGGAAGTTCGATCCGAACCCCGCACTAACTCCGGCAAATGCTGCAGCAAAACCGGCCATAGGATTTCTACCGATAGCTTGGAAAATCATTGCTCCGAGCGGTATTAATACAACATAACCCACCTCAGAAGCTAAATGCGATAAAATTCCGGCGATAATTATTGCAGGTGTTATAAGTTTTTTAGGTGCAACAAGTACAAGTTGTCTTACCAACATTGTGAATAACCCTGAGCCCTCAGCTACTCCTATACCAACCATAATTACAAGTACCAGCCCAAGAGGAGGGAACATCATAAAATTATGCTCAATATTGGTGTACATCCACCTGATACCATCAGCAGAGAGAAGGTTGTTTACTGTAATTTTATCTCCCGTAACAGGGTGAGCTGCTTCGAGATTAAAATATGCGGCAATTCCTGATAATACAATTACTGACGCAGCCATAATGGCAAATAATGTTGCTGGATGTGGTAATTTGTTTCCAGCCACTTCAATTTTGTCTAATAGCCGTGCAAAAAAAGTTTTTTTCATTAGTGTTAATTTGTTTTATAATAGTTTTTAAACATTGGGGTCTGAGCGCACAAAAATAATAAAAACTGCGATATAAACTATAGTGAATGAGTTTTTTAATTAATTGTATATTGAATTGTAAATTGGCAATTTATGACAAAATATAAATTGACGCTACATTTGTACAATCAAATATTCAATAAATCATTAAAAAAAATATTATGAACTTAATCCTTCTAAGATCAATCTTTTTAGCTACATGCTTATTATCTCTTATCTCTTTCACTTCTTGTAAAGAGACAATTACTGGACCTGCAATGGATGTGGAAATAAACTCTGAAGTTTATTATCTTTCGTATAAAGGTGTTAACTCTGCAAGCACTGATGCTACCAAAATTATAATGGAAAAACTAAAAGAGCTTAAATTTATTTCAAGCTATAAAATTTCTGATGCTACAGCACTTATACCGTCTGCACTTTCTGTGAGTTGTTTCCCTATGACTTTTAAAAGAGAAAACGTAGACTATAATGACATTGAAAGAGTAAAAGCTGAACTAATAACTGAGGCTCAAAAACATTATGATAAAGCTTTAGCTGATGTGAAAGCTGTGGATTTTTCTAAACTTGTAAATCCAACTCAAGATATGGAAATTATTATTAATATGGGATACCAATATGGAGGCAAGCCTTACAATATAAATATAAAGGTTGCACATCCAGCAGCAGAATAAATATTATAGAAGTGATTTTAGATATTCTTCTAGAGAGTCCTCTTTATTTAATTTGAGTTTTGTACGGAGCCTGTATCTACTCATATTTACACTCCCTCGCTCAATACAAAGAATATCTACTATCTGATCGGTATTTTGCCCCAAAATTATAAGCATCCCCAGTATCTCTTCGCTTTTAGTGATATTAGGGGCTGCTTCTTTTAGGTTATGTAGAAACGTAGGATATAATTGTGTAAATCTATTTCTAAATTTAGTTTCACCATCTTTCCTAAACATACTTGGCGTTACAGATGCAATTTCTACTCTATTATCTTTATCAAATAATAGCTCATCCAACTCTCGTTTACTTTTTTCAGCAATTAAGACAGATTCCTTAAAATCATCCAATAATCTACCATATTTCTCAGAGAGTATCTTTTGTTTCAATTTGTATATTTTTGCTTTATTTACAAGCCATATTATCATGGACAGCA
>CAZYQA010000320.1:0-273 GCA_964649555.1 uncultured Muribaculaceae bacterium | reverse complement strand
ATCAATATAAAAAGGAAAAGATTATTTCTCAGCTTTAGTGTTTTATTTTCTAACTGCGCAGAAGCAAGTTTATATTGCTGCTCTTTCTTCTCTGTTTGATATTTAATCATTGCTTCCGTTACCTTTTTGGCAACAGTTGCATTAAAATTACTCTTATGCTCTTGTAAAAACAAAGAGGCATATTGAGCAATTTTTTCATTATTTCTCTGAGCTAAATAATAATCCAGCGCAAAAGCATTTGCACCATCTATAAAAATATCTTTTTTACTTGTC
>CAZYQA010000319.1:0-3048 GCA_964649555.1 uncultured Muribaculaceae bacterium | reverse complement strand
AAAGATGCCACAAGAAAACTTTAATAAGTGACGGAGAGAATCTTTATTTAACAAAATATTTTGATAATAATGTGTATAAAATAAGTAATAATAAAGTTGATACGATTTATACGTTTGATTTTGGAGAGCATGATATCAAAAATAAAATAGCAAACAGAGGTACAATGAGTGCATTAGACTTTTATGATGATAGTAGAAAAACTAATGTAACATCACTTGATTTTACGATTGTTAATGATGATTATGTCATATTCTGTCCGGAGTTGTTTAGGAATCTTATGGTTTTCTATTATGATATCAAGAATGAGATATATTTTTCAAATAAAGATTTCAAAGAACCATATAGCATATTTATGAATAAATATTATTCTCCTAACTATTACTGTTTTAAGGATAAGTTATATTACTCTCTAATGTCAGGCATTGACATTGAAACAATATTGGAACATGAGTCTGATCAAGGGGTAAAAGAGAGTTTTTTTCAGGGGGTAGATTTGTCAAATATAGATGAGAGTTCGAACGGTGCTGTTTTTATCTGGAGGCTAAAATAAAACAACGTAGGCAAGTATGAATGATATTGTCTTAACTCATCTATACTTGTCTGATTCAGCTACATCACATATGATGAAGTGAATACACGTACTGTTTTCTTTGCTTTCTTCTGCTTCCTAGAACGGTGTAGATTTAAATAAGATAATAAACAGATGCTATTTATAACAAAATTTTAGTATGATGTGTGTAAAATATTATTTCATAATAAAAGATATTTGAACTATACCTGATATGCCAAATTTTCCCCACCACAAACAACTAGACGCCATGGACTGCGGTCCTACCTGTCTTCAAATCATCTCCAGCTTCTACGGCAGGAGCTACTCTCTTGTAAACCTACGGCAGAAATGCCATATAACAAGAGAGGGAGTTTCATTGCTAGGCATCAGCGATGCTGCGGAGGCTATTGGTTTTCGTACAATGGGGGTAAAGATAAGTTGGGAGCAATTAAGGAATGAAGCGAGCTTACCGTGTATTGTACATTGGAATCAGAGACATTTTGTAGTGGTGTATAAAATAAAGAAAGATTTTGTGTATATATCAGATCCTGCACATGGGCTACTTAAATATACAAAAGAGGATTTCTTAAAGGCGTGGCTACAAGATAGAACATCTGAGCAACATAGAGGTATAGCATTATTATTAGATCCAACTCCAAAGTTCTATAAAGAAAAGGGAGATGAAGATAAGAGGTTGAGTTTTATATATCTTATTTCCTATTTAAGGCCTTATAAGCAGTTTCTTGTTCAGCTATTTCTGGCAATGCTGATATCTAGTCTTATGAGCCTTATCCTACCATTCCTTACCCAATCGGTAGTTGATGTCGGTATAGGGACGGGCAATATAAACTTTGTAGTTGTTATACTTATAGCGCAAGTGATGCTTACCATAGGGCAACTGGCTAATAATCTCATAAGGAGTTGGCTCATGCTTCACCTTTCTACTAGAGTGAGTATCTCTTTGCTGTCTGATTTCTTGGCAAAACTGATGAGGCTTCCCATAGCTTATTTTGATAGTAAGATGGTGGGGGATATAATGCAGCGTATTGGAGATTCCAGCAGGATCCAAAACTTTCTTACCGGAACGTTACTCAGTGTAGTAATGGCTGTGATCTCATTTGTAATTTATGGAGCAATAATGGCAGGCTATAATATAACTATCCTTGGGATTTTCTTACTTGGTAGCGTATTGTATGTGGGATGGATTATACTCTTTATGAAGCGTAGGCGTAAGCTGGATTATATGAGATTCCAAGCAGCTTCTGCCAACCAGAGTAGTGTGGTGCAACTTATAAATGGGATGCAGGATATAAAGCTCAATAATTGTGAGAAGCAAAAGCGCTGGGAGTGGGAGAGCATACAAGCTCGGCTATACCGTATAAGTATTAAAGGGCTATCTTTGGGCCAGACTCAGCAAGTGGGTGGAACTTTTATAGATCAAACTAAAAATGTACTAATCTCTTTTATAGCAGCCGATTCGGTGATAAATGGTAGTATGACATTGGGTATGATGATGGCGATGCAATATATCATAGGTCAGCTCAATGCTCCCATATCACAGTTTATCTCATTTGTGCAAGAGTCGCAGGATGCAAAAATAAGTTTGGAACGCCTAAGTGAGATACATGAAAAGGAGGATGAAGAGCCAGAAGATATTCAAAGAATCATGAGTGTGCCTGATAACGCAGATATTGAACTTAAGAATATTACTTTTCAGTATAATGGGCCACATTCGGATAAAGTGCTAAATGAAGTTACACTTACTATTCCAACTAATAAAGTAACAGCGATAGTTGGGGCAAGTGGAAGTGGAAAAACAACTCTGTTGAAATTGCTGCTTGGATTTTATGCTCCTGTAGAGGGAGATATATTATTGTCGGGTAGAAAATTGGATACATACAATAGCGGAGTTTGGAGACAAAACTGCGGAGTGGTGATGCAAGATGGGTATATCTTTTCGGATACAATATCCAATAACATAGGTGTTAGTGATGAAGTACCCGATATGGATAAGGTTCGTAATGCTGTAGATGTGGCAAATATTGGAGATTATATTAGCTCTTTGCCTCTTGGGTATAATACAAAAATTGGGGCTGATGGCAATGGCTTGAGTACAGGGCAAAGGCAACGAATTTTAATTGCCAGGGCAGCATATAAAGATGCAAAGTTCCTATTCTTTGATGAAGCCACCAACTCTTTGGATGCCAATAATGAGAAGTACATAATGGAGAAGTTGGGTAATTTATTTGTAGGAAAAACGGTTGTCATAGTTGCTCATAGATTATCAACGGTAAAAAATGCCGACAATATAGCCGTGTTGGATAAAGGAAAACTAGTTGAGCAAGGCACACATAAAGAATTGATAGCAAAGCAGGGTTATTATTTTAATTTGGTTAAGAATCAATTGGAACTAGGAGGATAAATTATGCCGCAACACAACATATATAGTAGCCAAACCCAAGAGATTCTTGGTAAGATGCCTCATTGGATAATAAGA
>CAZYQA010000318.1:0-3051 GCA_964649555.1 uncultured Muribaculaceae bacterium | reverse complement strand
AACGAGGAAAGGATTTTGATCAAGAGATAGCTTCATCTATGTTTACGCAATCTAAGGCTTATAAGTATATCCAAAAATCGGTGTCAAATGATTATAAGGGATATAATATCGATTCATTATTGAGCTTGGTTAATTTTAATGATATTATTATACCAAATATGGTGTATGACCAGCAATCTACAGAGATGCAGCGTAAGCAGGCTATAGATTATATATCTCCAACAAAAGGGGTAATTTATGCAGGGCAACTTATTGTTGCTGAAGGTGAAACTATTACTGCAGATATTGAACAGCTTTTGGATTCATATAGAGCAGAATATAAAATGAGTATGGGGTACTCTGGGGCATTTGTACTTTTGATCTTAGGGCATATTTTAATTGTTTCTGTTATTTTGTCGTTGTTTTATATCACTATCTTTTTTGTAAATTTTGATGTTCTGGGAGATAAGAATAAGTTTGGTTTCCTACTTTTTATTGTTGTTCTATCATTTGTTATTACAGTGATTGTCAGAAGTTTTGATTCTTCATATTTGTATATGATCCCTTATGCTGTTTTTGCTCTCTATATGATGGCATTTTTTCAGGCAAAAATGGTGTTCCCAATTTATATGATTTCGTTGCTTCCAATACTAATTATTGCAGAGAATGGAGTGGAACTATATACTTTAAATGTTTTTGCAGGGGGAGTATCGCTTCTTTCTTTCACTTATCTTAATAGGGGATGGCTTCAATTTTTAAGCTCCTTATTTATCTTTATTGGGATGTTTATTGTGATATTTGCATTTAGACTAATGGAGAGTGGTTCTGTACAAATGTCAGATTATCAGATATTAGCTTATATTTTCCTTAATGCACTATTTGTTGTGGCTGCTTATCCTTTATTATTTTTACTGGAGAAACTTTTTTCATTAGTATCGGTTTCTACATTAAGAGATTTGTCTGATACAAATAATAAGTTGCTACAAGAGTTGGCGAGAAAGGCTCCTGGAACATTTCAGCATTCACTTCAGGTGTCAAATATGGCTGAAAGAGCTGTTATGGCAATTAGGGGAGATACCAGATTGGCAAAGGTGGGAGCTATGTACCATGATGTTGGTAAGATTTTGAACCCGCAATGTTTTATTGAAAATCAGGCTCCGGGGCTTAATTATCATGCCGGATTAATGCCGGAAGAGAGTGCAAGAGATATTATAAAGCACGTTGATGATGGTGTTGAGCTTGCTAGGAAATATAATTTGCCGCAGATTATTATTGATTTTATCACTACCCATCATGCAAAATCTCAGACAGGCTATTTCTATTCTAAGTTTTGTAATGAGGGGGGAGATCCTGATAAAATATTAGATTTTACATATAAGGGAACATTGCCTACTACAAAAGAGCAAGTAGTGGTGATGATGGCAGATGCTGTTGAGGCTGCATCTCGTACATTGCAAGATTATTCTCAGGAGAGTATTTCGGATCTAGTTGAGAAAATTACCAGACAAAGGATTTATGATTCACAGCTTGTAAAGGCTGATATTTCAATAAAAGAGATTAATATTGTAAAATCTGTATTTAAAAAACATCTACAAGATATTTATCATGCAAGAATTGCTTACCCGGCTAAGAAGTAGATGCTTTATTACTATGCTTTTATGTATGGTTTACTCCTCTTTGCTTTCTAATAGCAAGGAAGATACTTTGTGTACAAAAAATACATATTCCCGTTTCTCTATTGATTTGCGCCCGGGGTATATTCTCAAAACGAACTCTTTTGTAGATGGAGATAACTTTGCCCAAGAACCTCTTAACTCCGTTTTTTCTGCGCATTTTAAATACGCTTTTGGGTATAATGTAAATTCTATAAAGGGGAAAATTTATAACGGAGTATATCAAGGTATAGGTGGCTCATTTTTTAATTATGGAGATAAAATAGAGATTGGTACTCCTTATGCATTTTATATTTTTCAAGGAGCTAAGATTGCATCGCTCACAGATTTTCTTTCGCTAAATTATGAATGGAATTTGGGGCTCTCTTTTGGTTGGAAAACTTATGATGAGGATTTTAATTTTTACAATAAGGTAATGGGCTCCACGGTGAATGCTTATATAGATTTTAACCTCTATTTTTTATGGCGCGTTTATAAAAATTTTCATATTTCTACAGGGGCAAATTTTACTCATTTTTCGGATGGGAATACTAAATTGCCTAATGCCGGGATGAATAGTGTATCATTTAATATGGGCTTGATATATAGTATGCAGAGGGGTAAAAGCAATTTGTATAGAGATTATGATCCGCGAAAATCATATTTTAATTATGATCTTACCCTTTTTGGATGGTGGCGAAGAAGAGTTTCTAATTTTCAAGGTGAAGATTTAGCTTTTCCTGATAAGTATTTTGTGGGAGGAATCAGCGTAGCAGCTATGTATAATGTAGGATATAAATTTAGAGTAGGTGCTGCTTTGGAGGGTACTTATGATTCAAGTGCTAATATTCAAATTGTTGAAAATGCAACTGGTGAATCCAGGTTGGCTTTGAGGGAGCCACCTTATTATTATAAAATGGCATTGGGGATATCTGCAAGATTTGAATTTGTGATGCCTATTTTTACTGTAGGTGCAGGAATAGGTACTAATTTTTTGGGTGTTAGAGATATGAAATCTGTATATCAACTACTTTACTTAAAGGCTTATTATGTAAAAAGATCATATATCCATGTAGGTTATTCTTTGCATAATTTTGATACTCCTAATTACTTGATGATAGGTGTCGGATTCACTTTTGGAAAGCCTAATACAGTTCTTTAGTAAAATTTTATAAATTTATCATTCCTATTATCCAATGCCTTAATATATAGTGCTTTTCTGTGGTGTATAACAGTAAATTATGGTATGATATTGGCTTATAACCTGCATGTAATAGCGCCGGGAGGTAGATCTATTATAATTTTTCATAATTAAGAAAATTATATTTGTTTAAGAATTAGAGAGGCTACCATCCCGGCAGCCTCTCTTTTTGAAATTAACTTATGTATTAGAATTTAATACCGACTCCAATTTGAATTG
>CAZYQA010000317.1:0-3089 GCA_964649555.1 uncultured Muribaculaceae bacterium | reverse complement strand
TATATTTATCTTTTCCTGTTGTTTTAATTAGAAGCTCAGGCACATTTATTCTGGCTGAATAATATGCCGGTTTAATCACTTGTGATCCATTATGAGATAAGTTATAATAATAGAAATTAGGATTTATAGAATCCTTCCCTATAAATTCAAATTTCATATCGGGGCAATCATAAAACCTATCAGATGTTACAGAAGATTCTTCCATTGGGAAAGTTTTCTCATTCATTTTAAATGCAGTTGTAAGATGTTGTCCTCTTCTGATTCTTGCGATAGGAATATCTCCTAAAAATACAACACCCTCAAGTATAGGTTTTGATGCTGCAAGCTTTTGGATTTGCTCCTTTACTTGCTCCGGGGTTGCCCAGTTATCATATACGATATAGGCTCCCAGCCCCTCTTTTTCTAAAACATTTTTATATGCATATATTGCTTCTTTGCAATTCTCAAATGTTTTGGCATCAGTAATAATTGCAAATGAAGTTTTTGCCCCTTTATTACAATTTACAACCTGAACTTTTGCTGATAAATTACCTGTACACAATAAAATAACAGCTACAAAAAATATATTAATTAACTTTTTCATTAGTTGTTCCCCCCTCCTGCATAAGGTTTAAGTCTATTAATCGTTTTAGAAATCTCGTTTTTAAGTTCATCACTCATATCTTTATCAGATGCAAGAATCTTTTGTAAAGAGTGAATAATATGTACATTTCTTACAGATCTGGTGTACCAACCTAGAGCTTCTGCTACTTGAATTCTAATATCCTCCGGCTCTGTTTTATCACTTATTACTAAGATAAGGTCATCAGCTATTTGAGAGAAAGGATTATTTCTTAAATATGAAATTGCCATTTTCCTATTTGAAGTAGATTGATCTTTGTCTAAGATATCAGCCCAAAATGAGTCTCTCAACCTCTCCTTGCTTGCAATTTTTAATTCTGCATCTTTTATAAATGTATCTTTATCAAAAATATGGCTTTTGCTAACTTTATCTTTAAGGCTATTTCTAAACATAGTGGTATTCACATGATCACTGGAAGTTAATACATTAAATATTACCCTTTCAGCCAAATAATCATTTAAGTACATATCTGTCAGGTATGGTATAAAATCGTTTCTTCCCACTTTTCCCATATAGTAGGCTCCTTTTCTTCTGATAAACTCATAAGGATCCGTAGCAGATGCTTTCAGAATATCGGCATATAAATCGCCTCCGTAATAAGCGGCAATATGCATCACTTGCAACCTCAACATATATGAAGGGGTATTAAAGTAAACATCTCTTAATAGAGCAGGTAATTTTTCATACCCTAATTGGTGTAGTTTATGTAAAGCCAACCCTTTAAGATCATAAGGTAAGTTGTGCCCCATTACTGCTAACCAATAATTAATATCTTTCGATTTATATCTGATTTTAGGAAATTTTGCAGGTGTTGCAAAGCAGAATGTAGGATCACCAATAAGGTGTGATTCTAAAATATTTACATTTCTTGCCCACTCTCCTACTCTTGCTCCACAAGCAAGCATACCCATTAAATCCGATGATGACTTGTCTTGCAAAACATTTACAGAGTTTGCCCAGCACACTATAGTTTGGCCATCTGCTAATATATATTCACCTGCAATAAATGAATCTTCTCTAAAATCTCCATTATAGCAAGCATCAAATATTACCATTTTAGGATTTGGATTAATTTGCTTAACATCCTCCAATACTATACCTTGCTTAATATCTCTTATAGAATCTGCCTCCAACATCTGTTTGCTCATGGCTCCTGCAAACCATTTGTCATTTATGCCGAATCTCTTTTTATAATCTTCTTTAAATGCAACAGTATCTTTCCCCTGTGCTGCTGCCCTTCTTAGCTTCTCTCTGAAGAATAATTTTGCAGACTCAAAAGCCTCATCCTCTCCTACTGCAGGTGGAATACCTGTAAGATATTGCCTGTGAGGTAAGCCATGTTCGTGGAAAATCATTAAATCCACATCATCTCTTTTAAGCTCTTTTATCATCACATCCTTCATATAGGGCTGCATAAAAAAGATATAGAACTTAGCATCATCTGCTTTGGTAAATGCTGCAGGCATTTGTTCTTTTAAAGTAACTTGCTCATCTTTCCACGAGGTAAGACTATTAGAAAAAGAGCCTTCTCCTGTATAGGAACAAACTACATCAAGCGGATTATTTTCCTTTTTCTGAGCTACAGTCTTTATCAGATATTTTCTAATTTGCTCATACCCTTTCTCACCCGGCTCAGTTGCCTTGATACGCCCTGTATAAATATCACTTGTGATAATTTGAGGTGAATTGCCGGATAAACTATAGTAGTAGAAAAGTGGCTTTAATGAATCTTTTGATATAAAGTTGAATACTAAATCAAAGTCATCATAAAACCTATCAGATGGGACAGATGATTGATCCATAGGGTATCTTTTTTCATCCATCTTAAATGCAGAGGTAAGGTGTTGAGCACCTCTAATCATAGGGATTGGAATCTCTCCTATAAAAACAGCTCCCTCTAATGCCTGCTCATTATAATACTTCTTTAAGAAATATTTAACGTGCTCGGGTGACTCCCAATTTGCAGATAGAACAAAAACGGCTAATCCTTCATCTTCCAAGGCATCTTTATATGCCTTAATTTCATTCTCACAAGCAGCAAATGTTTTATCATCTGCAAAAATTGCAAAAGAAGAGCTCACTTGCTTAGATGGAGAAATGATGTTTTGTTGGCTCCATCCAACAAACGGGATGGAGCAGAACAAAACGAATAGTATAATTAAGTTGGTGTATTTCATATATTAACTTTAATTTTTAGAAATTTAAGCCCACTGAGAATGTTGCTAGAACTCTATCTTTGAAATAAGAAGATGCTTTAAACCACTGAACATCTGCCTCAGCGAAAACTGCCATACTTTTAGCGACTTTAGTTGATAAATTTAATGATCCCCCTAATTTTAAATATTTAGATGTCATAAATTTCATATCATTATAAAATAGCTCGTTCACAATTGGAGAATCAATATTAGCACCTACATAATTGTAATGTCCATCAATATTAAAGGAGAATATTCAGATAAATTTGATG
>CAZYQA010000316.1:0-3109 GCA_964649555.1 uncultured Muribaculaceae bacterium | reverse complement strand
ATTACAAATACTAAATTACCTTATTTATGTAATATAATTCTCAATAATAAACTATCTAACTATGCTCAATTATCTTTAAGTATTAAGCTAGCAAAAAACAGCCATTTTTCCACCTCTTATATTTATGAGAGTAAAATAACTGATTTAGTAACACAATTTACACCTACTCATAATCTATCTGCTTCAATAACACAATATTTTTGTAAAAAAAAATTAGTATTAATTCTATCGGTTAATGACATATTACGTAAATCATATGGTAATTGGGTGGATAAGTATGGCAACATTGAACTTGGGCAAACAAGCAGTATGGATAGCCGTAACATCAAAATAACATTACGATACAATTTTAATAATTTCAAAAATAGCTACAAACAACAAACCAACTATAACCAAGAATTACAAAAATTACAAAAATAAATGAGATTCTCTGTATACGAACAGTTAGATTCAATGGACTGTAGTCCTGCATGTATACACCTACTCCTTCCGCTTGACAATCTTCACAATATTATCCGTAATATCTTCAATCTGAGAAAGAGCGGTAGATGAAGATGGGTTAATCATCTCGCTTATATTACCCAGTTTAGCATTTTGTTGCATAGGGAACAAGAGCAAGAAGTTTTTATCACTAAAGTAGGTATTGATATAAGAAGGGATATTCTCCATATTTTCATTGTATGATGCGTTATGCTTTTTACTAAGTACAAATATCAAAGCATCTTCTGGCTTCAACTCTTTAGATACAATCAAAATATCTCTATAATATGGCAGATCAATGAATGTAATATCTATAGGATTATTTTTATTTATTTTCTCTAATACTGCTTTTGTATCCTCAGATGAAAAAACAACAATCTCACAACTTGTACTTTTGGCAAGATTCCAAATTCTATTTACCCAGAATGGGAACCCCAGTTCTTCCTCGGCACGAGGGGGAACAACTAATATATATCGTTTAACTGTTTGAATTGGCTGTATAGCACGATAAATAAAAGTATTAATGTTACTCTCCTTAATAACTCTGTTTATTATCCCACCAAGAGAGGATTGATCTAAATATTTTTCCGAATTTATACCTAATACTATATCAGTGGGGCTATGTTCACGCATAAGATTGAGGATACCGTTTAAGAAACTGGTATCATAACGCAAAATAGTATTCACCTGTTTTTCTGAAGCTGAAGCAATTTGTGCTGCAGCAGTAAATATTTTCTGTGAATTTTCTATCTGATGTTCCTCATCGCTATCATTATCTATAATATTGGTTACCATAATAGGGTTTAAGCTATTCTTTTTATTAATTGCATAAGCAAAAGAGATTAGCTGCTCTACATGCTTAGGGTTACGAATAGGTATCATAATATGCTCTGAATCACTCTTACCCTTATCATTTGAGGTAATATTTTTCTGCATAGATAATTTATGCGCTCCTCTTTGAGCTGAAACAGAAGCAATGGTACATGTAATAAATATCATTATGATTGTACCATTCAATATACTCTCATTAAGTAATCGTATAGGCTCACCATCAGTCGTTTCGCCTAAAATAACATTATATCCCACTAATACAGCAGCAAGCGTTGCCGCAGCTTGCGCATTACTCAACCCAAAAATCACAGACCTTTCCGCTTTTGTATACCCAAAAGATTTTTGAGCCAGATATGCCGCAGCATATTTAGAGAATGTAGCTACAATAGTCATTACCGCACCCACAAATAGAGTATTCCAGTCAGATAAAATTACTCTATAATCGATGAGCATACCCACACCTATAAGGAAAAATGGAATAAAGATAGAATTACCGATAAACTCTACCCTATTCATAAGTGGAGAAGAGTGCGGAATATACCTATTTAATGCCAATCCCGACAAGAAAGCTCCGATGATAGCCTCAATACCTGCCAGCTCTGCTAAAGTTGCCCCTAAAAACACCATGAAAAGCACAAAAATATATTGAGAAACACTATCCGAACAATTCTTAAAGAAGAAACTTGCAATAAGTGGAAAAACAAACAAGATAATAGCCCCCATAAGCAAAACGGAGATAGTTAATCTTGTCCAGAATGCAGCATCAACCTCACCTTGTGTCATCCCCACAACCACAGCTAACACTAGCAATGCAAGCGTATCTGTAATCATTGTTCCACCAACTGTCACGGTTACAGCTCTATTATGAGTAACACCCAATTTATTAATTATAGGATAAGCTATTAAAGTATGCGATGCAAACATACTAGCCAGCAATACGGAAGTCATTAAAGAAAAATGCAATACATGTAACCCTACAAAAGTTCCCAAAGCCATTGGGATGGCAAAAGTGTACATTCCAAAAATGATACTTTTTACACTATTCCTTTTAAACTCCGACAAATCTATCTCCAAGCCTGCAAGAAACATTATATATAGCAGCCCGGCAGTACCTGAAAGGATAATACTACTATCTCTTAAAATCAGATTAAAACCATTAGGCCCTATTATTGCCCCGGCAATAATCAACCCCAAGATATGAGGTATTTTTAACTTATTAAGAACTAATGGGGCAAAAAGAATTATTGATAAAATAATCAAGAATTTCACAACAGGGTTAGCTATTGGCAATGTTAAATCAGCGATTGTAGATAAAATCATATCAAAACATTTAATTTAGGTATAAAGATACGCATTTATATAAATAAAGAAAGTGCCCGACAAATCGGACACTTCCCGGGGATATATTTTATACGTTAAAATTATACTTTACAAAGCTACCTCTAATTACTTATGTATCTCAACATCTAACACACAATAACAACCTTAATAGTACTTCTTTTAATAATCATATTCTCTCTCGTTTTATGAAAATCGCTTTGTAAGGCTTTTGTATAATGTTTAATTTAACGTATGTTTGATAAATAAACAAAGAAAATATATTGTTGTTTAATGCAAAAAACACAAATTATTTGCTCAAAATCCAAGCAGTAATTATATCCAATACTTCGGGAGAAAAAGTTTCTTTAATTTTTTTATACTCTCCGGGTAAGCCTGTATGACAATGTTGAAATAGGTGATTTAAACTATCCAATTCATATATTTTATAGTTTTTATTGCCTCCTTCTATAAGCCCCTC
>CAZYQA010000315.1:0-3146 GCA_964649555.1 uncultured Muribaculaceae bacterium | reverse complement strand
GAATTATCAAATAGAGAGTCAACAGCCTCTTGAAGCATACGTTTCTCATTTCTAAGAATCACCTCAGGAGCTTTAATCTCTATCAATCTCTTAAGACGGTTATTTCTGATAATAACCCTTCTATATAAATCATTCAAATCCGATGTAGCGAAACGGCCACCATCTAAAGGAACTAAAGGCCTAAGCTCTGGTGGAATAACAGGGATAACCTTTAATATCATCCACTCAGGCTTATTAAGCTCTTTAGACTCTCTGAAAGCCTCAATAACGCTCAACCTTTTTAATGAATCTGCTTTTCTTTGTTGAGAAGTTTCCGTCTCAATTTTATTTCTAAGGCTATATGAAAGCTCATCTAAATCTACACTTAAAAGTAGTTTATAGATAGCCTCAGCACCCATTCCTGCGATAAATTTATTAGGGTCTTCATCCTCTAACATTTGATTCTCTCTTGGAAGAGTATCAAGAATATTTAAATATTCCTCTTCTGTTAAGAAATCTAATTTTTTCACACCACTCTCAGCAGCAATACCCGGTTGAACTACGATATATCTTTCATAATATATAATAGCATCCAATTTTTTTGCAGGGATTCCTAGTAAATATCCAATTTTATTTGGAGTAGAACGGAAATACCAAATGTGTGCAACAGGGACAGTAAGGGTAATGTGACCCATTCTCTCTCTACGCACTTTTTTCTCTGTAACCTCTACACCGCAACGATCACATATAATACCTCTATAACGGATTCTTTTATATTTACCGCAATGGCACTCATAGTCCTTTGAAGGACCAAAGATTCTCTCGCAGAAAAGACCGTCTCTTTCAGGTTTATATGTTCTGTAGTTAACAGTTTCGGGTTTAAGAACCTCGCCGGAAGATCTTTCAAGAATCTCCTCCGGTGAAGCCAACCCTATAGTTATTCGGTTGAAATTGCTTTTAACCTTAATTTCTTTTTTAAAAGACATATTTCTTTTTTTATTACAAATTATAAAAAACTATACTAGTCCAAATTAATGCTTAAACCTAAACCTCTAAGCTCGTGTAATAACACGTTCAACGATTCAGGAATACCCGGAGTAGGCATAGGATCACCTTTCACGATGGCCTCATATGCTCTAGATCTTCCTACTACATCATCGGATTTAATTGTAAGGATCTCTTGAAGAATATTTGATGCACCAAATGCCTCTAGTGCCCAAACCTCCATCTCTCCAAATCTCTGACCTCCAAACTGAGCCTTACCTCCCAATGGTTGCTGTGTAATCAATGAATAAGGACCAATAGAACGAGCATGCATTTTGTCGTCAACCATGTGTCCAAGTTTAATCATATAAGTTACACCCACTGTTGCCGGCTGATCAAATTTCTCTCCGGTACCACCATCGCTAAGATATGTTTTACCATACATCGGAATACCCGCTTTATCAGTATAGCTACAAATCTCATCTAATGTTGCACCATCAAAAATAGGAGAAGCAAACTTAGTTCCCAACTCTTTACCAGCCCAACCTAATACAGCTTCATAAATCTGTCCTAAGTTCATACGAGAAGGTACACCTAATGGGTTAAGAACGATGTCAACAATCGAACCATCATCCAAGAATGGCATATCCTCATCTCTTACCACTTTAGCAACAATACCTTTATTACCGTGACGACCCGCCATCTTATCACCCACTCTAATCTTTCTCTTCTTAGCTACATACACTTTTGCAAGTTGCATGATACCTGTTGGAAGCTCATCTCCAATAGTAAGGTTGTATTTAACTCTTTTTAGCTCAGCATCGTACTCTTTATGAGCGATCAAATAATTATTAATCAATGATTTGATCAAATCATTAGTATGCTCATCAGTAGTCCATTTAGTAGGGTTGATATTTTCGTAATCGATAGTATCTAAAACCATTCTGGTAATAGGATTACCTTTAGAAATTATCTCAACACCATATAAATCACTGATACCAGCAGATTCTTTTTTACTTACAAGAGTAACAAGTTTATCTAAGAATCTCTCTCTTAAAACACCTGCTTTTCTATTAAAGTTATCCTCTGCTTGCTGAACTTGAGCTTTGGTATTATTTTTAAGTTTTTTGCTATTAGTCTCTTTACCAACTCTAGCAAATAATCTTTTTCCTATAATAGTACCTGATAATGATGGAGAGGCTTTCAATGAAGCATCTTTAACATCACCGGCTTTATCACCAAAGATTGCTCTAAGTAATTTCTCCTCCGGAGATGGATCACTTTCACCTTTAGGGGTAATTTTACCAATTAAGATATCACCTGGCTCAACATTAGCACCAATTCTGATAATACCATTCTCATCAAGATCCTTAGTTGCATCCTCACTTACATTAGGTATATCAGAAGTAAGCTCTTCCATACCACGTTTAGTATCCCTCACCTCCATAATATACTCATCAACGTGAATTGAAGTGAATATATCTTCTCTAATGATTCTCTCAGAAAGCACGATAGCATCCTCAAAGTTATAACCTTTCCATGGCATATATGCAACTTTAAGGTTACGTCCAAGTGCTAACTCACCTTTTTGTGTACCATAACCCTCAGTTAAAATTTGTCCGGTAACAACTTTGTCACCTTTCTTAACTATAGGTTTTAGGTAAATAGATGTACTTTGGTTAGTTTTTCTATATAATGGTAATTTATAAACAGTCACCTCAGGGTCAAAGCTTACAAATTTTTCTTCGTCAGTTTGTTCATATTTAACATGAATCTCATTAGCATCAACATAAAGGATCTCACCATCTTTCTCAGCAGTAACCTGAGTTCTTGAATCCTTTACAACAGAAGCCTCTAAGCCGGTACCAACAATAGGAGCTTCAGGCGTAATTACAGGAACTGCCTGACGCATCATGTTAGATCCCATCAATGCACGGTTGGCATCATCATGCTCTAAGAAAGGAATTAATGAAGCCGCAATCGAAGCAATTTGGTTAGGAGCAACGTCCATTAAATGAACTTCCTCTTTTCCAACAACTGGATAGTCAGCTTCAAAACGACACTTAATTCTCTCATCTATAAGATTACCTGCAGCATCCAAATTTGCATTTGCTTGTGCAACCATCTTATCTTCCTCTTCCTCAGCACTCATATAAACATATCCATCTTTCTCCATGTTGACA
>CAZYQA010000314.1:0-3154 GCA_964649555.1 uncultured Muribaculaceae bacterium | reverse complement strand
CACAAACAAAACGTTAGAAGTATATGGCGACAATTTTGAAATCAATAATTGCCAAATAAATGACCCATATAGCTGGGTAATAAAAGGGAAAAAAGATAATGGCAAATGGGTAGCTCTAGACAAACAAAACAAAGTTACTTTTTGCAGCAGATTACAACCTAAAACATTTGAGCTAAAAGAACATAACCAATACAAGGAGTATAAAATTGAGGCAAAAACAATTAAAGGGGAGCCTATAAATGAAGTAAAATTTGAGATAACAAATATCTCTGATAGTGATAAATGGAACAATTTTAAATACCCTACAATTGATTTTATAAGAGAAGACTCAACAAGCAAAGGGAGTAGCATCTATAATGATCTTGTTCAGAATGCAGATGAATATATTAAATATCATGCAAAAGAGGTTGCTAAAATTCTATATTTTTCAGATAAAGATAGCCTCCCTAATGTTGAAAAGCTAAGATACATAATCAAGGATTACAATGGTATCTCAGGTAAAGGTGGCCAACCCCCTGTGATCACAATTACATACAGTTCTAAACATATAGAGAAATCAGCAAAAGAATCAATTGAAAAATTAGATTTTGAAACCAGAGGAGTCCTTTTCCATGAACTTGTGCACGCATATCAGTACGAGCCGAAAGGGATAGGCACTTATGGAACAAATAAAACATTTTGGGCATTTATTGAGGGGATGGCTGATGCAGTGAGATCTGAAGCAGGCTTTTTTGATATACCCAGCCTAAGAAAACCCGGAGGCAACTGGATGGATGGATACAAAACCACAGGATTCTTTATCCAATGGTTTAAGACCAAAGATCCCGATGCAATAAGAAAATTCCACGCTACCGCATTAGCTCTGGATACATGGAGTTTCGATGGTGCAGTTAAAATAGTCTTTGGAGAGCAAGTAACAACACAATCTCTATGGGATGAATATCAAGAATACTTAAAAAATATAAAATAAAACACTGAAAACTTATGAGAATCATTACAAGAACTCTCACTACCCTTTTAATCCTTATATGTGCAAATAGTTTATCGGCTCAAAGAAAGATAGACTATGTAAACACATTTATAGGGACAAATGGTATGGGACACACATTTCCGGGAGCTTGTGTCCCTTTTGGAATTGTACAGCTAAGCCCCGATACTGATACAATACCTCATAGTATAAATGGTAGATACCAAAAAAGAGCCTATGAATATTGCGCAGGCTACCAATTTAAAGACAGTACAATAGTAGGATTCAGTCATACCCATTTTAATGGAACAGGACACTCTGATCTTGGAGATATACTTATTATGCCCGCTACAGGAGAGTTGAAAACTAATCCCGGTACTATGGAGGATCCCGATAGCGGATACAGATCTAGATACAAACACAAAAATGAGAAATCGGAACCCGGATATTACTCTACATTTTTAGATGACTACGGTATCCTTGCAGAACTTACCTCAACAGAGAGAGTGGGAGTGCACAAATATACATATCCAAAAGGGGAAGGACATATAATTTTAGATCTGATACATGGAATCTACAACTACGATGGTAAAGTGCTTTGGGCAAATCTTCGTGTAGAAAATGACACCCTACTCACAGGGTATAGAATTACCAACGGATGGTCGAGAGTAAACTATACCTATTTCGCCATATCACTGTCTAAACCTATACAAAGCTATGGATACAATGAAAGGGGCAAGACACTATACAGCGGATTTTGGAGAAAGTTTAACATCTACAAAAACTTCCCTGAGATAGGAGGAAGAAAAGTAGTAGCATACTTCAATTTTGATTTCAACGATAATAAACCGCTTGAAGTAAAAGTAGCTCTATCGGCTGTAAGCACCCACGGAGCACTACTAAACTTAGAAAAAGAGGCTTCGGGAAAGAATTTCGACACATTAAAAGAGATTGCTCAAAATAAATGGGAAGATGCAATGAATGTGATTGATGTTAAAGGAGACAACGATCAAACCACCATGCTATATACATCTTTATACCATACTATGATTAACCCATCGGTATATATGGATCATGATGGGCAATACAGAGGAATTGATCACCAGATACATAAGGCCGAAGACTTCACAAATTACACTGTTTTCTCTGTTTGGGATACTTACAGAGCATTACACCCTCTATTAAACGTGATCTCCCCAAAACGAAGCTCAGATATTGTTTCTTCTATGCTTGCACACTACAAGCAAAGTGTACATGGCTCTCTTCCTATATGGTCACACATGGGTAACGAAAACTGGTGCATGATTGGCTATCATGGAGTATCGGTAATTGCCGATGCTTATGTAAAAGGGATAAAGATGGATAAAGAGCTTGCAAAAGAGGCTGTCATAAATAGTTCAAACATCCCTTATCTTGATGGCACAAAAGAGTATGTAGAGCTAGGCTTTGTACCTAGAGATAAAGTAGGAAGCTCTGCTTCCGTAACGCTTGAATATGCTTACGATGATTGGGCAATATATAATATGCTAAAACAATCCAACCATCCAAGAGCTAATGAGTATAAAGCAAGAGCACAATCATACAAAAACCTGATGGATCCTCAAACAAAATTCATAAGACCTAAAACATCTGATGGAAACTTTGTGGCAAAATTTGATCCTCTTGATACACACGGACAAGGATTCATAGAGGGAAATGCATGGAACTACTCTTTCTATGTACCACAAGATGTGGATGGATTAAAAGATGGAATGGGTGGAGATCAAAGATTTATAGAGAGATTGGATTCACTATTCACAATGCACCTGCCAGAGAAATACTATGCCAATACAGAGGATGTTACAGAAGAGGGATTGATGGGCAATTACGTACATGGGAATGAGCCTAGCCACCATATTGCATACCTATATTCTTGGACATCCGCTCCATACAAAACACAAAAAAGAGTAAGGGAGATTATGGACAGAATGTATCAGAATAATATTGACGGGCTTTGCGGAAATGACGATTGCGGACAAATGTCTGCATGGTATATCTTCAGTGCAATGGGTTTCTATCCGGTACTACCCGGCTCTGATGAATATGTATTTGGGGCACCATACTTTAAAGAATTTACGCTCAATCTCGAAAATGGGAATAAGTTTAATATTCAAGCACCAAACGTGAGCAAAACTAACTGCTATATCA
>CAZYQA010000313.1:0-3157 GCA_964649555.1 uncultured Muribaculaceae bacterium | reverse complement strand
GTGATGTAAGTAATATTTTGTGGTTTTAGGTTATTATAAATATGAAAAGATATTTAATTTTATTTTTGATGGGCATTTGTGCTTTATCTTCTTTTGCTCAACCTGTTGAAGGGCGAAAATATTCAGATCATTATAAGAGTAGATATGAATTATTTGATAGTGAAAGACCAATTAATTCTAATGATATAGTCTTTTTAGGTAATTCTTTAACTCAGGGAGGAGATTGGAGTAATTATTTCAATGATATAGAATTGAAATTAAAAAAGAGGGGAGGGGGAATAAGAAATAGAGGTATTATTGGTGATGACGCTATAGGTATGTATGATAGGCTTAATCAGATATTACCTGGTAAGCCTAAAAAGATTTTCTTACTTGTAGGGGTTAATGATGTTAGCCATAATTTGCATCCTGATACAATTATTAATAACATAGAAAATGTTGTAGAGAGGATTTTTAAGGAATCTCCCACTACGAAACTTTATATTCAATCATTGCTTCCGTTTAATACTCAAAAGAATAGATATAAGGCGATGATTGGCAAAACTCAGGCAATTAAAGATGTAAATATCAGGTTGAAAGGTTTAGCTGATAAATATAAGTTGGAGTTTATAAACCTATATCCTCACTTTTTAATGGAGGCTGGTGATGATCTAAGGCCGGAACTTACAAATGATGGCCTGCATATAAATGAGGATGGATATAAAATTTGGATAGAGCAAATAAGGAAGTATATAAAATAATTCTTAAATTTGCCCGATTATTAATATGTAAATAAAAAGTTTACTACAATGAGTGAAATTAAACGCAAAAGAGTATCTCAACTGCTCAGCGAGGCTCCGGGTGAGCAAGTGTTAGCTAAAGGTTGGGTGAGAACAAAAAGAGGAAACAAGAATGTAGCTTTCATAGCTTTGAATGATGGTTCAACTGTCAATAATATCCAAGTGGTTTGCGATGCTAATAATTTCTCAGAGGAACTTTTAAAGAATATAAATACAGGTGCTTGTATTGCTGTAAAAGGTGAATTAGTTGAGTCTATGGGAAAAGGGCAGAGTGTAGAGATTCAAGCTAAAGAAATTGAGCTTTATGGCGATGCAGATCCGGATAAATATCCTCTTCAGAAAAAAGGTCACAGTTTAGAGTTTTTAAGAGAGATTGCTCATTTAAGACCTCGTACAAATACTTTTGGGTGTGTTTTCAGAATCAGACACGCGATGGCTTATGCTATTCATAAATACTTTAATGATAAAGGATTCTATTATATGCATACACCTATTGTAACAGCTTCGGATTGTGAGGGTGCTGGTGCAATGTTCCAAGTAACTACAATGGACCTTAATAACATCCCTAAAAACGAGTGTGGTGGTGTTGATTTCCAATCTGATTTCTTTGGAAAACAAACATCTTTAACTGTTAGCGGACAATTAGAGGGTGAGCTTGGAGCTATGGCTCTTGGTCAGATTTACACTTTCGGGCCAACTTTTAGAGCTGAAAACTCAAATACGCCTCGCCACTTAGCTGAATTTTGGATGATTGAGCCGGAAGTTGCTTTCAATGATATTACTGATAATATGGATCTTGCAGAAGATTTTATCAAATATTGTGTTAAATATGCTTTAGACAACTGTATGGATGATCTTACTTTCTTAAACGATATGTTTGATAAAGAATTAATTGAGCGTTTAAGAAGTGTGATTGATACAGAATTTGTGAGATTATCTTATACGGAAGGTGTTAAAATACTAACAGAAAGCGGTGTGAAATTTGAGTATCCAGTATCTTGGGGTACCGATTTACAAAGTGAGCATGAGAGATATTTAGTAGAGAAACACTTCAAAAAACCTGTGATTTTAACTGATTATCCAAAAGATATTAAAGCATTCTATATGAAGCAAAATGATGATGGAAAAACAGTAAGAGCAATGGATGTGTTGTTCCCAAAAATTGGTGAAATCATTGGTGGATCTCAAAGGGAAGAGTCACTTGAAAAATTAGAGCAACGTATAAGTGAGCTTGATATGGATACTTCTGGGTTATGGTGGTACCTTGATACAAGAAGATTTGGAACAGCTCCACATAGTGGTTTTGGGCTTGGTTTTGAAAGATTACTTTTGTTTGTAACAGGTATGGCTAACATCAGAGATGTTATTCCTTTCCCAAGAACCCCTAAGAGTGCAGATTTTTAATAGTATGAGTATGTTAATTATAGGTATTGCCGGTGGTACAGGTTCCGGTAAAACAACGGTAGTAAAGAAGCTGACAGGGCTACTTAAGAAAGAGGATTTAGTGGTAATACCACAAGATTCTTATTATAAAGATTGTAGCCATTTGTCTGCAGAGGAGAGAGCTGTCCAGAATTTTGACCACCCAGAGTCTGTAGATTTTGATTTATTAATTCATCAATTAAAAGAATTGAGAGCGGGCAGACCGGTTGAGCAGCCTGTTTATTCGTATATTACTTGCTCAAGATCTGATAGTGAAACAGTAACAGTAAATCCGGCCCATATTATAATTGTAGAGGGTATCTTGATATTTACTAGTGCCAAACTGCGTAAAATGATGGATATTATGGTATTTGTTGATGCAGATGCAGATGATAGATTATCAAGGGTTATAAAAAGAGATATTGTTGAGAGGGGTAAGGATATAGATTGGGTATTGAGAAGATACGAACAAACAGTTAAACCTATGCACTTACAATTTATTGAGCCGAGTAAGCGATATGCAGATATTATTATTCCGCAAGGGGGGCACAATAAAGTTGCAATTGATATCCTTAAAGCAACAATTGATAAAGCGTTACAAAAAGCACAATAATTTTAATTAGATGAACATTATAAACAAGTTTCTAAATAGATACTTGGACACAAAAGAGAAAAAAATTGGGTTTTATTCCACTGTTATTTTCCATTTTGTGTTAGTAATAATATTTCTCCTCACCACTATTCACACAATTGTGAGTGAGGAGACTTCTTTTGTTTTGGATTTTTCTAAACAAGAGCAAATAGAGAAAGAGGAGAAAATTGAGAAGATGAAAGAGGATGTTACTAAGCAGCTGGATGACATGCTTAGTGGTAAAACTACAAACTCTTATAGAAATGTAGCGGTGGATAGAAGCTCTAAAGCTCTCAAAGATGATAGGTTTAAAAATCCTAATCAA
>CAZYQA010000312.1:0-3189 GCA_964649555.1 uncultured Muribaculaceae bacterium | reverse complement strand
GCTCGAATATTCAGTAATCTGATGATTGTTCCAATTAATTAAAAAACCTTGCGGAACCTCAATGATTTCATTTATTATACCGAAAGTTGAATCTAATTTTATTATTGAAATTGGATCCGCAAATTGATCTAAGTTTAATTTAGAGAGTTTAGTTTCAGGATTGTATAAATCAATTGATTTTAAGTTCTGTTCTTGTTTGCATGAAAATAAGAACAGAATCATAAGAATTAAAGTGAAGTTTTTCATAGTGATATTATTTAGTTATTTTGCAAAATTCCGCAATGTATGTATCTCTTCGGCCCAAATATCAGGGTTTGGTGTCTCCATGATTAATGGTATTCCATCGAAGCGATGATCTTTCATAATCATCTTAAATGGTGTAATGCCAAGGATCCCCTCACCTAAAGAGCTATGCCTGTCAACTCTGCTCCCCAAGGATTTCATTGCATCATTTAGGTGCATTCCCTTTAAGAATTTAAATCCTATCAATCTGTCAAAGTCTGCAAATACTTTTTCAAATCCATCTTCTGTAGATATATCATAGCCTGCTGCAAAAGCATGACAAGTATCTATACATACACCTACGCGAGATTTATCTTCAACCAACTCTATTATTGCAGCTATTTGTTCGAATGAATACCCCATATTACTACCTTGCCCTGCTGTATTTTCGATTACTGCAATTACTCCTTCAGATTCTTTTAGAGCAATGTTGATGGAATCTCCTATAGTTTTTATACACTCATCTTCAGATATCTCTTTTAAATGACTTCCCGGATGGAAGTTTAATCTGTCAAGCCCTAATTGTGCACACCTATGCATTTCATCTATAAAAGCTTTTCTGGATTTATCTAAACCCTCTTCTCTTGGGCTACCTAAGTTAATTAAATAACTATCATGAGGTAATATCTGAGAAGCAGAAAAGTTTAGTTCTTTGCAATTATCTTTAAATTTCTTAATATCCTCTTCTGTAAGGGGTTTTGCAACCCATTGTTTTTGATTTTTTGTAAATAGAGCAAATGCATTTGCTCCTATTTGATGTGCTCTTATTGGTGCGTTAAATACTCCACCCTCTGTGCTTACATGTGCTCCTATATATTTCATAATTATATTGTTAGCTTATTTGTGAATAATCTGTTATCTCTTTTCCCGTTTTTCGTAATGTATTAAGTCTATCTTTCAAAAGTTTGTTTTTTTGCATTTCCAATATAGGATCTTCATTCAAAATACTATTGGCTAAATCTCGTGCAGCAACTAATATATCAGTATCTTTTGATAAGTTTGATATTTTAAGATCAAAAGCTAATCCGCTTTGTGATGTTCCTTCCAAATCTCCCGGGCCTCTCATTCTCATATCTGCTTCAGCAAGCTCAAATCCATCATTGGTACCGCACATAAGCTCTATTCTTTGCCTGCTCTCCTTACTCATTTTATATCCGGTCATAAGAATGCAAAAAGATTTTTCAGATCCTCTTCCCACGCGCCCTCTTAGCTGGTGTAATTGGCTTAAACCAAAACGTTCAGCACTTTCAATTATCATTACTGAGGCATTTGGAACATCCACACCCACCTCAATTACTGATGTTGCAACTAGGATATGAGCTTTTCCTTGCGCAAAAAGATTCATATCGTGCTGCTTATCCTCATTTTTTTGCTTCCCATGTACTACGGCTGTGATATATTCTGGGGTCTTAAATTCTTGTATAATAGCTTCGTATCCTTCTTGTAAGTTTTTATAATCCATCTTTTCACTCTCTTTTATGAGCGGATAAACTATAAAAATCTGTCTTCCTAGTGCAATTTGCTCCCTCATAAAGCTATACACTTTGCTTCTGTGAGAATCTGTAGCATGGATTGTATTTATAGGCTTTCTTCCCGGAGGTAACTCATCCAGAACCGAGACATCTAAATCTCCATATAGAGTCATTGCCAAAGTGCGGGGAATAGGGGTTGCAGTCATAACCAAAATATGGGGAGGAATATTATTTTTCTTCCATAACTTAGCTCGCTGATCAACTCCGAAACGGTGTTGTTCATCTATTATAGCAATTCCTAAATTCTTAAATTCTACATTATCTTCAATGAGTGCATGAGTACCCACTAAAATATCAACCTCTCCGTTTGCTACTGCAGGGAGTAAATCCTTTCTTATACTTTTTTTAGTACTTCCCGATAGCAATGCGGCCGTAACCCCGGTATCTTTCAGTAATTTTGTAATTCCCTTAAAATGCTGCTGTGCCAGAACTTCGGTAGGAGCCATAATACAAGCCTGATACCCATTTCCAACGGCAATCAAAGCACTTAATACCGCAACTAATGTTTTTCCGCTCCCCACATCACCCTGTAAAAGACGATTCATCTGTATACCACTCATCATATCGGCTCTTATCTGTTTGATAACCTTTTTCTGTGCTCCTGTTAAATCAAACGGTAAACCATCGTAGCATTTATTAAAACCATCTCCAACTTTTGGCATAATTATCCCTCCATCCTTTCTCATCCTTACACTTTTTTGCTTTAATAAACCAAGTTGAAGGTAAAAAAGCTCCTCAAATTTCAATCTATATTGAGCTTTCATCAAAGCATCATTTGAAACGGGGAAATGGATATTTTTTAATGCAAATTTCAAAGATGCTAAATTGTTCTCTTTTATTATATGTTCAGGGATCGTATCATCAATGTAATTAAATACTTTCTCAAGGATTTGATACTGATATTTTGAATAAATTTTATTTCCGAAACCTGCATTTTTCAATTTTTCGGTATTTGAATAGATGCCCATCATGGAGCTACCTGCTGGCAATAATTCATCTGTAGCCAAGTTGAGTTCTGGGTGTACTATATTAATAGTTCCATTAAAATCAGAAGGTTTTCCAAAAGCAATATAATCTACACCAGGCCTGAGTTTTTCCTGCACCCATTTGATACCTTTGAAGAAAATCAATTCAATAGTGCCGGTAAGATCTCTCAAAGTGACAATTAATCTTTTATTTTTAGGTGTGTCACCTATTGTATTTATCGATGCTATTTTTCCTCTTATTTGGACATATTGCATCTGTGAATTGAGTTCATTTATATTATAAACTTTACTTCTGTCAATATACCTGAATGGGAAAAAGGAGAGCATATCAAAGTAGGTTTTGATCCCTAGCTCTTTATCAAGTAATTCTGCTCTCTTAGGACCAACAC
>CAZYQA010000311.1:912-3194 GCA_964649555.1 uncultured Muribaculaceae bacterium | reverse complement strand
CTCAAAGTTGAAACAGGAAAAGTTACATCTTTACTTGGAAGAAACGGGTGTGGAAAATCCTGCTTGATGCGCATTCTTTTTGATGAATTAAAACCTACTTACAAATCAACTAGAATAGATTCAGTTTGGCACGAACATTTATCATGCTCACAAGTAATGTATCTACCTCAAAATTCTTGTATTCCAAAATATATGAAGGTGAAAAACGTCTTTAAAGATTATGGCGTGAGCTTTGATAATTTCATCTCCTTATTTCCCGAATTTTCCTCTTTAGCAGAAAATAAAATTTGTGAATTATCCGGTGGAGAATCCAGAATAATTGAAGTATATACAATTCTTTACTCTAAGACTCAGTTTGTAATGTTGGATGAACCCTTTTCTCAAATAATGCCCGTTTATGTAGAAAGAATAAAGGCTTTAATTGAGCATCACAAAGCAAACAAAGGAATTCTGATAACAGATCACATGTATAGGCATGTATTAGGTATAACCGACTATTTATATGTTATTAGTAATCAATCCGTTTACTTAACAAAAAGCAGTGAGGATCTTATAAAATACGGCTATCTCAATAGAATCGATTAATTATGAGAGAGAGATACGCAGATTGGAATCCATGGCACGGATGCACAAAAATTAGCCCGGGTTGCAAATATTGTTATGTATATAGGCAAGATGAGATGTATGGGGCAGATAAGAGCAGTAGTGAGGTAACATTAAATAAAACAAAATTCAATGCCCCCATTAAGCGTAAAAGAGATAAAAGTTATAAGATTCCATCAGGATCAATAATCTACACCTGCTTTACATCTGATTTTCTTCTGGAAGGTTCGGATCAATGGAGAGATCAAGCGTGGGAAATGATTAAAGAGAGAAAAGATTGCATGTTTTTCTTCTTTACAAAGCGGATTCATCGCTTTATGGAGTGTATTCCACATGATTGGGGAGATGGATACGAAAATGTAATTGTTGGATGCACTATTGAGAATCAAGCAATGGCAGATTTTCGTTTACCAATATTCCTAATGCTCCCTATTAAGCATAAATCAATTATAGTAGCTCCTATTTTAGAACAAATTAATGTGAGCAACTATCTCAATGAATCAATTGAGAGATTGGCTGTTAGCGGTGAATCGGGCAATGATGCAAGAATCTGCGATTATAATTGGATACTGGATTTACGCAACCAATGTATAGAGAATCAGATTCCATTTATGTTTCATCAAACAGGGGCAAAATTTTTAAAAGATGGCAAGCTATATAGAATACGCCGGCAATTTCAAATTTCACAAGCTAATAAAGCAAATATAAACTACAAAATATAACCCCCTACTTCTCAGAAAATAATTTACATCTTAGGCAGATTTACCCTATCAGGAATGAACTCCAAAGAGATGGAATTTACACAATGTCTGGTATTTTTAGAAGTAAATCTCTCCCCTTCAAATACATGCCCCAAATGAGCACCACATTTAGCACATATAATCTCAGTGCGTCTTCCATCGGCATCGGGAACTCTTTTCACAGCTCCCTTAATTTCGTCATCAAAAGATGGCCAACCGCATCCGGAGTCAAATTTATCTTTAGATTTGTATAATTCAGCACCACATCTTTTACAAACATAAGTACCCGAATCCTTAAAATTGTAATACTTCCCCGAAAAAGGAGCCTCAGTTCCTTTATTCTCTATTACCCTTTTTTCTTCATCTGTTAATTGTTTCATTTTTAATACCTCCTTCTCATTTTGTTGAGCAAATGCATTATAACACATCATCAACAATATTACACTAATAAATGTTCTCGCTCTCATAATACAATTTTTTAATTATTATGAGCATTCATAAACTATACCATATAAATAGCAAATAAGTTATCTTTGCATGATTAAAAATACACTTATGAGAATAGCAATTATCGGAGGGGGAGCAGCAGGCTTTTTTATGGCAATAAATATAAAAAAAAATATACCTGCAGCAGATGTTACAATATTTGAAAAGAGTACAAAAGTGCTCACAAAGGTTGCTATATCCGGGGGTGGAAGGTGTAATCTTACAAACTCATTTGCAGAAATTAAAGAGATCTCTAAGGCGTATCCCAGAGGTGATAAGCTAATAAAGAGAGCTTTTAATATATTCGATTATAAAAATGCTTATGAGTGGTTTGAGAATAATGGTGTACCACTTGTGACTCAAGATGATCAATGTGTATTTCCACGCTCACAAGACTCCGGCTCAATAATAGATTGTTTTTTGAAGTTATCTAAAGAATTAAATATTAAGATT
>CAZYQA010000311.1:0-902 GCA_964649555.1 uncultured Muribaculaceae bacterium | reverse complement strand
AAACCTCACACAAACTATTATCAATTGGGGAAAGAGAAGGGAAATATATATTAAATTTTAAAGAAAAAGATAACCAAGAATTCGATATTGTTGCTATTACAACAGGGGGCGATCCTAAAGAGAGTGGTTTCAACTATTTGAATGAAATGGGGCATAAAATAGAGACTCCCCTCCCCTCTTTATTTACTTTTAATATTCCAAACGATCATATAAGAGATCTTATGGGAACAGTTGCTGAAAATGCAATAGTATCACTACAAGGAACAAAACTAAAAGCCCAAGGAGCGTTATTAATTACCCATTGGGGAATGAGCGGGCCTGCTATTTTAAAGTTATCATCTTATGGTGCAAAAATTATACATGGTAATGATTATAAATTCAAAATCAATGTAAACTGGATAAATGAAACAAAATATAATATCATAGAAGATACCATTAACGGAATTATTAAAGAGAACCCGCATAAAATGTTATCCAAAATACGGCCATTTGGGATTTCTGCAAGATTATGGGTATTTCTAATAAATAAGATTGGTATTTCTGATGAAAAGAAATGGATAGAGCTAGGCTCAAAAGGGATTAATAAGATTATTAATATACTTACCAATGATGAGTACCAAGTGCATGGAAAAGGGCAATTCAGAGATGAATTTGTTACATGCGGAGGTGTTAGTTTAGAGTCTATAAATCAAAATACTATGGAAAGTAAATCTTGCAAAAACCTATATTTTGCAGGTGAGGTATTAGATATAGATGCTATTACGGGAGGATTTAATTTACAAGCTGCGTGGACAACAGGCTACCTTGCATCATTATCAATAATAAAATCACTAGATAAATAATCTCAGATAGAACTATTTGCTAAATATTAAGTTATAACATAAACAATATTAGCAAACTAT
>CAZYQA010000310.1:0-3207 GCA_964649555.1 uncultured Muribaculaceae bacterium | reverse complement strand
AGAAAATAATAAAAGTATATAAGTGCAAAATAAATAATATACACAAATAAACATTTAAGTAGATGAGTGGAAACAAAAATAAGATAATAGCCTTTAATTATTTTGGCGGAAAATTTACTTGGTTAGATTATTTATATTCAAACTTTCCAAGTGGTTTTACACACCTTGTAGATTTATTTAGTGGATCTATGGCAGTATCTTTAAACTATAAGGGAAGAACAATCAAAACTGCTAATGATATTAATTCTGATATCACAAACTTTTTTGAGGTACTAAGAAATCACGAAGCTGAATTAACGAGATTATTATTACTTACTCCATGTTCTGAAGATGAATATAATAATTGTTGGGAGCCCTCTAATGATAAGATAGAGCAGGCTAGAAGATTTTATGTAAGAGTAAGACAATCATTTTTTGGATTAGGAGCTCAAAGAAAAAATAAAGGTTGGCATATGGCCAAGCAACATCTAAATTGTAATGGCGGTGAAACTGTCTCAAGATGGAATAACGCTATAGAAAAGCTACATGATGTCGCAGAAGTAATAAGAAATAATTTTCAAATTTTAAATTCAGATTACGCTTCTGTTATTGATCGCTTAGATACTCCTAATACTTTTTTTTATGTAGATCCTCCATATCCTCTTGAGTGTAGAAAATCATCAAATGATTACAAGTTTGAGTTTTCAGATATGCAGCACGAAGAATTATCAGAGAAGCTCCATTCTATACAAGGACTTGCAATGATAAGTAGTTATAACTGCCCTTTAATGGAAAGATTATACTCCGATTGGGAGAAAATAGAATTTCCTGTAAAGAAAAATAACATCAGATCTGGGGAAGTTCAAGAAGTTATATGGATGAATTACAAACTTAATTCAAATACGCTTTTTAATAACAATAAATAACAGTTTAATAATATGGGAGTAAGTAAGAAAAAAGCAAAGAAGATAGCTTCTGTTCTCTCTAGTAACCTTAGTTTAGATAATGTAAAAGAGTGGGAAGAATTTGAGAGAACTAAGTTATTTACAGACCCTCCAGAGTTTTGGACAGAGCTTGAAAAAACTCTATGCGATTATACTATGAGAATAGAAATGAACATAAGAAAAGAACTCTCTAAGATTCTTGAAGTGGAACTATAAACCTTAATAATGTTTGATCAAAAATTAAAAAAAATAACAAGATGGGGACTAACAATAAATGGACATTCCGTTTATTTTAGAACCAAGGAATCCGCAATAAAAGTGGGGATAATTTCCACTAAAGCAGATTCTAAAACTACAATGTTTGAAGAATATTTGTTGTGGGATATTTCTAAAAATCCTGCAAATCTTCTTGATAAAAAAATATTTGATAGAACAAATTTAATAAGTAATAACCT
The DNA here is from genome assembly GCA_964649555.1 of uncultured Muribaculaceae bacterium. GTDB lineage: Bacteria > Bacteroidota > Bacteroidia > Bacteroidales > UBA932 > Egerieousia. The sequence goes on along the minus strand of CAZYQA010000310.1, from coordinate 1,829 downwards.
TAATTTATTATGACAAACCTATTATATATAGATCTTTTTTGCGGAGCTGGGGGAACATCTACCGGTGTTGAAAGCGCAAAGATAAATGGGATGCAAACAGCTAAGGTGATTGCCTGTGTTAATCACGATGCTAACGCTATTGCTTCACACGCAGCTAATCATCCTGATGCACTTCATTTTATTGAAGATATTCGCACGTTAGAGCTGTCACCACTTGTAGAGCATACAGCAAGAATGAAGTCACTTTACCCTGATGCTCTCATAGTATTATGGGCCAGCCTTGAATGCACGAATTTCAGTAAGGCAAAGGGAGGCCAGCCACGCGATGCAGACAGTAGAACACTTGCAGAGCATCTGTTCCGTTATATCGATGCACTTAATCCGGATTATATTCAGATTGAGAATGTGGAAGAATTTATGAGCTGGGGAGATCTCGATGCAAATGGTAAGCCGATAAGCAGATATGCCGGTACTTCATATCAGAAATGGGTGCATAACGTTTGTAAGCACGGCTATTATTTTGAGCATAAAATTTTAAATTCTGCTAACTACGGAGCATACACGACTAGAAAAAGGTTTTTTGGAATATTTGCACAAGAAGGTCTTCCTATTTCGTGGCCAGAGCAAACACACACTGATACTAAGTTAATTGCAAAGTCTATTAAAAAAGATGGGCAAATGGAGTTATTTTCTAAGGTTGAATTAAAACCATGGAAACCTGTTAAGGATGTGCTTGACTTCTCAGATGAGGGAGAAAGTATATTTGACAGAAAGAAGCCACTTGTAGAGGCTACACTTGAGCGAATTTATGCGGGTTTAGTAAAGTTCGTTGCAGGGGGTAAAGAGGCTTTTATGATTAAGTATAATTCCATGAGCCGTAAGGGAAAATATATTGCTCCTAGTATAGATGAACCTTGCCCAACTGTTGCTACACAAGGTCGTCTTGCAATGGCACAAGTGAGTTTTCTTTCAAAATACTACGGAGGTAATCCGGAAAGTAAGAATTCTTCTATAGAGCAGCCAGCAGGTGCAGTAACAACTAAAGATCATCATGCTTTTATATCTGCATATTACGGGAATGGGCACAATCATAGTATAAACGCTCCTGCTCCTACACTAACTACAAAGGATAGACTTGCTTTTGTTGATATGCAATACGGAAATGGAACACCTTCAAGTGTACATAATCCAGCTCCAGCAGTTACAACAAATCCAAAACATCAGTTAGTGAGCTGCACACCTTGGATAATGAACACCAATTTTAGCAATGTTGGAGCCTCGATTGAAGAGCCATCTCAAACAATAACAGCAAACAGAAAATGGCATTACCTGATGAACCCGCAATATAGCTCAGCTGGAGGATCTATTGATAATCCTTGCTTTACTCTAATAGCGCGCATGGATAAAATGCCGCCGTATTTGATAGAAACAGAGCAGGGGAATCTAGCTATTATCATTACAGAAAATGATACTCCGGCTATGATTAAGATTAAAGAGTTTATGGCTATATACGGCATCGTAGATATTAAAATGCGTATGCTTCGTATTCTTGAACTTAAAAAAATTATGGGCTTCCCGGATGACTATATTTTAATCGGAACACAGGCTGACCAAAAGAAATTTATCGGTAACGCCGTAGAGGTAACAATGGCAAAAGTTATTTGTGAGGCTCTTTGCCGGGAACTTCGTAAACTAAAACAGAAAGCAGCTTAGTAGAAACAATTAAAACAATGATTTATGAAAAACAAAATTTTTAAAATTTCAGGGAATTATATACCAATTATCAATGAGTTGTCTGAATCGTTTTTAGATGAACATTTAGATCAAGT
>CAZYQA010000309.1:0-3211 GCA_964649555.1 uncultured Muribaculaceae bacterium | reverse complement strand
ATCATGGCAGATGCTGCTGTTTGTATTAACCCAAATGATGAAAGATATACTCATCTTAAAGGAAAGAAAATATTAATCCCTTTAATTAATAAAGAGATTCCTATTATCGAGGATGATTATGTGACAATGGATTTCGGTACAGGATGTTTGAAAGTTACTCCAGCTCATGATATTAATGATTATGAAATCGGATTGCGTCATAAATTACCTGTTATTGATATAATTAATCCTGATGGTAAATTAAATGAGAAAGCTCAGATTTTAGTAGGGGAGGATAGGTTTGCAGCTCGTAAGAAAGTTGTTGCCATGTTGAATGAGCAGGATCATATGGAAAAAGAAGAGCCATATAAGAGTCAAGTTGGATACAGTGAAAGAACAAATGCTGTAATTGAACCAAGATTATCTTTACAATGGTTCCTTAAAATGGAAGAACCAGCTAAACAAGCGCTTGAGTATGTAGAAACTGATCAAATTAAGCTTATCCCTGATAAGTTTAAAAATACATACAGACACTGGATGGAAAATGTGAGAGACTGGTGCATTTCAAGACAATTATGGTGGGGACAAAGAATTCCAGCTTATTATTTGCCTAATGGGGATTTTGTTGTAGAAAACAGTTTAGATGCTGCATATGAGGCTGCATTAAAAATTGATTCTAATATTAAGAAAGAGGATTTAAGACAAGATGAAGATGTTTTAGATACATGGTTCTCTTCATGGTTATGGCCAATTTCTGTTTTTGATCCTGAAAAACCTGGATTCCCAGATAAAGCTCCAAACAAAGATTTAGCATATTATTATCCAACTAATGATTTGATTACAGCCCCTGAGATTTTATTCTTCTGGGTAGCAAGAATGATTATGGCAGGGCATGAATTTACCGGTGAGATCCCTTTCAGAAATGTTTATCTTACAGGTATTGTGAGAGATAAGCAAGGTAGAAAGATGTCTAAATCTTTAGGTAACTCTCCCGATCCTATAGATCTAATGAAGATTTATGGTGCAGATGGTGTGAGAGTTGGTATGCTATTATGTAGTTCTGCAGGTAACGATATTTTATTTGATGAGAGTCAAGTTGAGCAAGGTAGAAACTTCTCTAATAAAATTTGGAATGCGTATAGATTAGTAAAAGGATGGGAGGTTGATGAAAATGCAGAACAAAATGAGCACTCTAAGCTTGCAGTAAAATGGTTTAATGATAAATTAAATAAGACTATCGAGCTTGTAGATGATCATTTTGAAAAATTCAGATTATCTGATTCCCTTATGACAGTTTATAAACTATTTTGGGATGATTTCTGCGCTTGGTATTTAGAGATTGTTAAGCCTGGGTTCAATACTAAGATAGATGCTAAAACTTATGAGGCTACTATTGAATTCTTAGACTCTTTATTGAAATTATTGCATCCATATATGCCATTTATTACAGAAGAGCTATGGCATAATCTTAAAGAGAGAGAGGATGGCGACACGATTATGTTGAAATTGATACCGGATGCTAAACAATATTCTGAGGATATTTTATCACAATTTGATACTGTGCAAGGTGCGATAATGAATATCAGAAATATTAGGCAATCAAAAGGTATATCTCCAAAAGAGGAGTTGAGCCTATTTGTAAAATCTCCTTACGATAATATGTTTGATTCTGTTATCTTGAAGCTTGCTAATATTACAAATATTGAGGTTGTTGATCAATTTAATAATGATGTTCAAGGAACTAACTTTATGATAGGTACAACAAGTTTCTTTGTACCTCTTAACTCTCATATTAATGCAGAAGAAGAGATTGCAAAAATGAATGAAGAGATTGAGTACCTTGAAAAGTTCTTAAAATCGGTAAATGCTAAACTTTCGAACGAAAATTTTGTTTCTAAAGCACCGGTAAAAGTATTAGAGATTGAAAAGAAAAAACAATCTGACGCTTTAACTAAAATAGAAAATCTGAAACAGCAAATAAGTGCATTTAAAAATTAGTCCATTATGCAAAAATTTAAAGGTCTTTCATCAGAAGAAGTTAGACTGAGTAGAGAAAAGTATGGAACAAATGACCTAACTCCCCCTAAAAGGGAGAGTTGGGTTAAATTGTTTATAAGCAAGTTTAATGATCCTATCATCAAGTTATTACTTGTTGCTACATTATTATCCTTTGTAACCGGATATTTTCATGGCTCAGTTGTAGAGAGTTTAGGTATCTTATTAGCAATATTTCTTGCTACATTTTTGGGATTCATTAATGAATTTAAAGCAGGTAAAGAATTTGATATTCTAAACCAGATTAATGATAAGACCATTGTTAAAGTGTATAGAGATGGTGCTGTATGTGAGATTGAAAAAACGGATATTGTAGTTGGAGATATTATCATATTAAATCAAGGAGATGAAATTCCGGCAGACGGAATATTATTAGAATCTATGGATTTAAATGTAAATGAGTCATCATTAAATGGTGAGTCAACTCCATCAAATAAAACTCATATTAAAGTTGACTCATTCAAAGGCACATACTCTCCAAATAATCTTTACAGAGGAACAGTGGTTACAGAAGGTAATGGTATAATGCAGGTTACATGCGTAGGTGACCATACTGAGATTGGTAAAACAGCCAGACAAGCCAATGAGATGACAGGGGCAGAGACGCCACTTAACAAACAATTGAATGCTTTAAGCAAAGTGATTGGAAAATGGGGATTTATATTTGCCGGGCTTACATTTCTTGCATTGGTTATAAGAGATTTTGCTTTAGGCATACTCACTCCTGAATTAAACATGGAGAATTTCACTCTATTATTGAGCTTCTTTATGATTGCTGTCACATTAATTGTTGTTGCAGTACCTGAAGGGTTGGCAATGAGTGTAACACTCTCTCTTGCATATAGCATGAGAAAAATGACAGCAGGGAATACTCTTGTAAGGAAGATGCACGCATGCGAAACTATGGGAGCTATTTCTGTAATTTGTACCGATAAAACAGGTACACTTACTCAGAATAAAATGAGTGTTCAATATTGTTCAATTACTCCAAACAAAGAACTGGCTCAAGCAATAGCACTCAACTCAACGGCATTTATTCAAATTCATGGCGATAATTTAATTCCAATAGGAAATGCAACAGAGGGGGCTTTGTTAATTTATCTGAAAAATGCGGGATATGATTATGAAAGTATCAGAACTGAATATAAAATAGTACAAAGAATTCTCTTTAATACAG
>CAZYQA010000308.1:0-3256 GCA_964649555.1 uncultured Muribaculaceae bacterium | reverse complement strand
GTTTAGGCATAGGAAAGATTGCTATTGATCATATCAAAGAGGTATATGATCATTGTAAATTACCAATCATCTTAGAAATAGAGACACCTAATGATTATATAACAAAACGGAGAGAGTCTTTTTATAAGAAACTTGGGTTTATTGAGAATCCTTTTGAACATTTTCAACCAATTTATCATTTAGGCGATGAACCGGTAGAAATGGTGATTATGACATTTCCTCATGCAATAAATGAACAGTCATACTTAGAATTCAAAGATTATCAGCAAGAAATAATGCCTAAGTTTTAATTTAAAGTATTACCTTTGCTGGGTTAAAAGAATAAAAATGAATGTAACATTTCAGGAACTGGGTCTTAACAGTGAGATTATTAAGGCAATAACAGAGTTAGGGTATGTAAATCCTACCCCTGTTCAAGGGAGAATTATACCAACAATTTTAACTGAACCTCAAGATATTGTTTGTTTAGCACAAACAGGTACAGGAAAAACTGCTGCATTCGGTCTACCATCACTAAACACATTGGATAGTGATACGCATTACACACAAATTCTAGTTTTGTGTCCTACAAGAGAATTATGCAGACAAATTGCGCAGGATCTTAAAAATTACGGTAAATATATACCCGGTTTTACATTAGCAGACGTATATGGTGGGGCAGGGATTGAGCCACAGATTCGTGCTGTAAAAAAGAATCCTATGGTTATTGTTGCAACGCCGGGAAGGTTGTTGGATCTTATCCATAGAAGAGCTGTTGATTTAAGAGCAATTTCAACACTTATTTTGGACGAGGCGGATGAAATGCTCAACATGGGTTTCAAAGATGATTTGGATGCTATTCTTGAAGCTACTCCGGAGGAGAAAAGAGTATTATTATTCTCGGCTACTCTTCCTATAGAAGTTGAAAAAATAGCTAAAAATTATATGACCGATGCTCAGATTGTTACCGTTGGAGAGAGAAACAGCGGCTCAAACAATGTGAAGCACTATTATTACACAGTTCATGAAAAAGACCGTTATGCTGCACTTAAAAGGATAGTTGATTATTATCCTGAGATATATGGAATCATTTTCTGCCGTACAAGAAGAGAGACAGGAGATATTGCAAGTGCATTAATGAAAGATGGCTATGATGCAGACGCATTGCATGGCGATCTATCTCAATCTCAAAGAGATCAGGTAATGAAACGCTTTAAAGAAAAGAGCTTAAAATTACTTGTAGCTACAGATGTTGCAGCAAGAGGTATCGATGTAAATAATCTTACTCACGTAATTAACTATAATCTTCCGGATGAAGTTGAGCAATATACTCACAGAAGTGGTAGAACAGGTAGAGCGGATAAATCTGGAAAATCTATAGTTATTATCAACTCTAAAGAGCAAAATAAAGTTAGACGTATTGAGAAGATAATAAATAAAACTTTTGCAAAAGCTAAAGTTCCTACAGGGCATGAAGTATGCTCTAAACAGCTCCTTTCATTAATTGACCAAATCGATAAAGTAGAGGTAAGAGATGAGATAGAGCAATATTTACCATTAGTTTCTCAAAGATGGGAGAATATCAGCAGAGAGGAGATTATCAGCAAATTCTTATCATTAGAATTTAATAGATTCCTAGATTATTATAGAAATGCTGCCGATTTAAATATCCAAGAAAGATCTTCAAACTCTAAGGATAACGATTCTTATGTACCAAAATATAATGAGAAAGGATTTGAATGGATTAAGATCCACATGGGTAGCAAAAATAATATCACAACTCGCCACTTACTTAGAATGCTTACATCCCTAGGTGTTGGTAAAAAAGGTATAGGCAAAGTTGAGATCAGAAGAGAAGAATCTTTTGTAGGTGTTGCATCTTCAGCAGCTCAATATGTTGTTGAACAAACTAATGGAACGGAATACAGAGGTAAGAAACTATGGAGCGAAATTGTTGCTCAACCTCAGGCAGAAGGGAAAGGCTCAGACAAAGGTGATCTTGTAACATCTGACGGACATTTGAATAGAGACGCTATAAATAAAATGGCTGAAGATATTGCAAAAGAGGAAGGATATGGCAGAAGAAGCGATAGAAGACGCAGTAGTTCTGATGAGAGAGGTGGAAGAAGAGGATATGACGATAGCCCAAGGAGAGAGAACAGAGGAGAAAGATCAAATGGTGACAGAAGAGATGACAGAAGGGGTAGTGATAGAAGAGATGACAGAAGGGGTGGTGAAAGAAGGGATGATAGAAGAGGTGGTGATAGAAGAGAAGACAGAAGGGATGATAGAAGAGGCGATAGAAATGAGAGGGGTGGAAACAATAGATCTGGAAGCTCAAGAGGTGGTAGCAGTAGAGGTAGATCGGGAAGTAGTCGTTCTCCAAAAAGAAGCAGATAATTTTTAATATATCATCTATGAATAATTTAACCAAAAAATTAGCAATTATTTCAATTTTATGCTTAACCTTATCTACTAATTTATTTTCGCAAGAGATAGAGTTAAAAGAGAAGGAAAAAGTTGGATATAGATTCAGACCATCATATAGTGAAGATACAAGAATCGCTGTCAAGCTGAATGCATTAATTGGAATCCTGGTTGTAAATCCGGCTGTTGAGTTTAAGGTAATGAGAAACTTCACTGTTCAGATGGAAGCAATAGGATCGTTCTATACAACTAATTTTTTAGGAACAGGCAAACCTTTATTAATGGGTGCAGGTTTCTTAGAAATGAGATACTATTTTAAAAGAGCTTTTGATGGATTTTATGTAGCGCCAAATGTAGGTTATAGTGTTTTCAAGCTAAATAAAGGCTTAGTTTTGAGATATACTGACCAGTATAAAGGGGATTGTTATCAGCAAGGAAGCAATGTAATGGCAGGTGCAACAATTGGGTATCAATATAATATCAATAAACATTGGTCTATTGAGGTATCGGTTAGCGGAGGATTCTCACAAGCTGTTTACTTGGGATACAAGCGTGAGAGTAAAGATGAGCCCTATGTTATGTACACAGATAGAAATGCCAGTGCAGAATGGCCACCGGTATATAAGGGTGGAATATTTGTCGGATACAGATTCTAATATAAGTTAAAAAATTGATATGAAAGGGTGGCCAAAAGTCATCCTTTTTTGTTATCTTTAAGAATCAACATTTAAATATAAATATTATGAATAATAAGAGTTATTTATATTCCGATCAGTTCCAAATACTTAAAGCATTTCACAACAAGTTTCCACAACTATCTATTCTTGCTAGGGAGAGCAAATCCATTAAT
>CAZYQA010000307.1:0-3264 GCA_964649555.1 uncultured Muribaculaceae bacterium | reverse complement strand
TCATGGATAGATTTCATAATCTCCTTAACAAAATCTACAGTTAGATCCAGCTCCTCACCCATCTTGCCTCTTCTGTCTAATATCTCAGTATAACGGCCACTTTGCAGGATAGGCATATTATTTTCTTTCTTGTAAAGACCAATCTCTTTAGATATCCTCATACGTTTGCTTAAAAGAGATAAAAGCTGCTCATCAAGTTCATCAATTTGCTGGCGTAACATGCTGATATTCTCTGTGGTTTGAGTATTATCCCTTACTACAAGCATTTTAGTGGTGATATCTAAAATCTCAGGTGTGATTTGTTGAGAAGCATCGCTTAATGCACAATCAGGATTACAATGCGACTCAATAATTAAACCATCGAAATTAAGGTCTAATGCTTGTTGTGAGATAGGTGCAATAAGCTCTCTACGCCCTCCGATATGGCTAGGGTCACAGATTATTGTTAATTGAGGGAATCTTCTTTTCATCTCAATAGGAATATGCCATAAAGGGATATTTCTGTAGATTTTTTTCTCGTAAGAGCTAAATCCTCTATGGATAACTCCAATATTTCTAAGCCCTGCATTGTATAATCTTTCCAATGCACCACACCATAGTTCTAAATCTGGATTCACAGGGTTTTTTACCAAGATAGGAATATCAACACCTTTAAGAGCATCTGCTAACTCTTGCATAGCAAAAGGATTTGTAACAGTTCTGGCACCAATCCAAAGCATATCAACGCCAGCTTTTACAGCCTCTAAAACGTGGATAGGAGTTGCAACTTCTGTAGAAACCAGCATCCCGGTAGTTTGCTTCACCTCTTTTAGCCATCCAAGTCCTTCAATTCCAATGCCTTCAAACCCACCCGGTTTAGTTCTGGGTTTCCAAATACCTGCACGGAATATTTTCACTCCTCTATTTGCTAACTGTTTAGCAGTTTCTAATACTTGTTCTCTACTCTCAGCGCTGCATGGGCCTGCTATAATTAACGGGCGTTTAATATCAACACCATTTATTTTTAATTTCTCGATTTCCATATATTTATTTTTTATTTTCTATTCTACTTAATGCCTCTTTCAAAGTATTCTCATTAGCACATAATGAGATTCTTATATAGCTGTTACCTTCTGAACCAAAAATTGCTCCTGGGGTAATAAAAACTTTAGATTCATATAGCACTTTGTCTGCTAGCTCTATCCCTGTCAAGTTTTCATTTACTACTTTTCCCCAAAGGAATAATCCCACTTGCTCCTCTTTGGGCTCAGCTCCAACTGCTCTCATAATCTTAGTTGCTAGCTCTTTGCGGCGAGAATAAACAGCATTCATCTCTTTGTACCAACCCTCCGGAGCCTCTAAAGCCTTAACTGCTGCAATTTGTAACGGCTTAAACATTCCCGAGTCCATATTACTTTTCACTCTTAATATCCACTCAATGAAATTGCGATTAGAGCCAACCATACCAATTCTCCACCCCGGCATATTAGATGATTTACTTAAAGAGTTAAGCTCAATACAAATATCTTTTGCCCCTTCAATTTCCAAGATACTCAAAGGTTTTTGGGTAAGAACAAAACTATATGGATTATCGTGACAAATAACAATACTATGTTTTTTACCGAAAGCAACTAGCTTTTCAAACAACTCTAAGGATGAATTTGCTCCCGTAGGCATATTCGGATAGTTGCACCACATTAGTTTAATATCTTTAAGAGAAATTTCCCCTTTAGCATCAGCCTCTTCAAGTGCATCAAAATCTGGATACCAATTATTACTCTCTGTTAGATTATAATTGATAATCTTTGCACCCACTAATTTTGCGACAGAAGAGTATGTCGGATACCCAGGATTAGGTATAAGAACACCATCTCCTTCATTTAAAAATGCCATTGAAATATGCATAATTCCCTCTTTACTCCCCATTAAAGGTAGAATTTCACAGGTAGGATCTAGCTGAACATTATAAAAGCGATAATACCAATTTGCAAAAGCCTCTCTTAGCTGCGGAATACCTACATACGATTGATAACCGTGTGCACTCTCCAGTTTAGCTTCGTTGCAAAGGGCATTTATTACATCTTTAGATGGTGGAAGATCTGGGCTCCCTATACCTAAATTGATAACATTTGCACCCTCCGCATTCATTTTTGCAATCTCTTTTAATTTCACAGAGAAATAGTACTCCTCAACACAACTAATACGTTGCGCTGGACAAATTTTCTCTAATTGGTTTGCTTTTAAATTGTTCATTATGTGCGGTTTTGTTTAATTTTTATCCTAAATCTGTTTTACCCTCTCTGTACTCACCTAATATTTCAAACTCATTCACAAGAGGTCTTATCGCTTCAATTGCCTGTTTATATCTTTTATAATCATCAAATTTTAAGTTGATATAAAATTGATATTCCCACTCTTTACCCACAATTGGAAGAGATTGAATCATTGTAAGATTCATATCATAAAAAGATAGAACAGATAAAACTTTGGATAAACTACCTGACAAATGGTGCAGAGTGAAAACAAGAGAACTCTTATTTATGTTTTCAAGTGTGCTATCCAAATTTTCTAAAACTGTTGCAGCGATATTCTTATTTGCTAAAATTAAAAAGCGGGTGAAATTTCTCTTGTTAGTTTCAATTCCATCCGCTAAAATATTCATACCATAAATCTCTGCTGCTCCTGCTGGGCAAATTGCAGCATTTGATGTTAGGTTGTTATCTTTTATTCTTTTTGCACTGGCAGCTGTGTCATCTGCTTCAACTACTTTAACGCCCTCTAAATTGCTTAAAAATTGTTGACATTGCATTAGAGCCATAGGGTGAGAATTTACCTCAGAAATATCCTCGATAGCAATACCCGGCATAGCCACAAGAGCATGTTTGATACGTAATTTATGTTCACCTACCACTACCAAGTTATTCTCTCTAATCAATCTGTAATTTGGAAGAATACTTCCAGCAATTGTATTTTCAATAGCCATAATACCCAATGTTGTATCGCTATTTACAACATTAGATGTTAGTTTTTCAAATGTTTCACAATCAATAACTTCTACATTATTATTGTTGAAAAATCTTTTTGCGGCAATATGGTGGTTGCAACCTTTAATCCCTTGGATGGCTATTTTATAATTCATTTTGGTGTGGTATAAAAACAAAAAACTCCCGCTTGTGCAGGAGTTCTTACATTAATACTTATATCTACATATTACATACAAACTCCTGCTCTTACTTTCCAATAAAAGTAAAAGAAAAAGAAAAAAAAGTATGAATATGAATTTTG
>CAZYQA010000306.1:0-3267 GCA_964649555.1 uncultured Muribaculaceae bacterium | reverse complement strand
TAGAGTAGATAGAATCTATGAAGATCTGGATTATATTCAACTAGGTCAAGCACCATTTAGAGTATTTTCAGGTGCTTTTGTAGGGCAATCTTATCCGGTTATTCGTGGTACAGACTTCGTGTATGATGATAATGGTAATAAATTAATCAATCCTGCAAATGGACGTTATCAGGCATCTGCACAAAAAGATATTGGATCTGTAACTCCAGATTTTACATTAGGTCTTTCAACTTCATTTAGCTTCTATGGTGTAGATTTAAGTGTTTTATTTGATATGCAAAGAGGTGGTAATATGTATTATACATCATACATGTGGGGCTTATATTCAGGTATATTTGAGGAGAGTGCTGCATGGGTGAATGGTAAGAATGTACGTGAAGTTGGTGTTGTACCTGAGGGTGTATATGGAAAAATGGGTTCTGACGGTAAAGTGATTTATTTAGATGCTAAGGGTAATGTAAGTAGCTCCCCTGTTCAGGCAAGCGAGCCTGTAGGAGCTGAAGATTATTTTACAGCTTATTATGATAGTGTAGATAAACTTAATGTATTTGATACAGACTTTATTAAATTACGCGAAGTTAGAGTTGGATATACATTCCCAAGTAAATGGACAGGCCCTATTAAAAATCTTAGACTATCTGCTTATGGTAGAAATTTAGCAATATTCGGTAGATCTAATAAGAATTTTGATCCTGAATATTTACAAATGGCAGGCTCAAATGCCCAAGGTATTGAAGGTGGATATATCCCAACCACAAGATCTTATGGTATAAGCCTAAACTTTAATTTCTAAAAATAGGAGGATTTAATAATGAATAAAATAAAATATATATTGGGTTCTCTGTTAATCGCAATCATTGCTTTACAGAGTTGTACATCTAATTTTGACAAAATAAATGAAAACCCAAATGCAACAACAAAAGAGCCTACACCTTATATACTTTCTTATTGTCAAAGAGAAGTAGCATATTTTGTCTCAGATTCATGGAGAGATATTCGTCAATCAGGTGTTGCGTCGCAAATATGGGCACAAAGAAACTATACATCAGAAGATAGGTATCAATTTAGAAGAGAGACCTCTGATGGATACTTTAGAAATACATATATTCGCATGACAGGATATACTGATATTATCACTCTCAATTCTGATGATGCAACAAAAGGCGAAATGTCTGTTTATGGTGATAATGCAATGCAAATTGCTTGTGCTACCCTTTTAAGAATATGGGGGGTACAATTATTAGCAGAGTCTTTTGGAGATGTTCCTTACTCAGATGCATTTCAAGCTCCTAAATTATTATTACCTAAGTATGATAAACAAAGTGAATTGTTCCCTAAATTCATTGAAGACATAAATACTGCAATAGCTCAATTAAAAGCGTCATCTAAAGGTTGGACGTCAGGTGATTTAATTTATGATGGTGATATTTCACAATGGATAAAATTTGCGAATACGATGAAACTTAGGATAGCATTGCGTATTTCAAGTGTGTATCCTAATTGGAAGAGTGTTGCTGATGAAGCTATTGCTGATGGAGTTCTTGAATCTAATGATGATAATGCAGGAGTTAAATTTACCGGCCCGGGTGCTCCTAATGAGGCTCCAATTTATAATGCCTTTGTATCTAGGAATGACTTTACATTAACTCAACAATTTTTGGGGCTATTACAAGGTGTTAGTAATCCTAGTATCAACTTTGTAAATCCTTTCGAAGGGTTAAGAGATCCAAGATTGGATGTATATGTTGGTAAAGTTAATGCAGATGCAAAAAGATTTATGGGATTGCCTTATGGCATGCCTGATGCAACTAATGGGCAATATGTTGGGGATAATTCAGCTACTCTTGTAAACTTAAGAGTTTCTCCTCGTCCACAAATAGCTTCCGCTGATTATTATGTGAGAATGTTGGATTATCCAACTACTTGCTATATGGTATGTGAGGTTAATGGTTGGGATGCAGAAGCATTTGAAGATGGTCTTAATGCATCTATGGAAATGTGGGGTGCTTCAAATTACAGCCAATACGTATCGGATGTAATGGATAAATTTAATTCAGCGACAGCAGAGCAGAAAAAAGAGATGGTATTAACTCAAAAATATATGCATCTATTAACTCAAAGTTTTGAGGCATGGAGTGAGTATAGAAGGACAGGTTATCCAAAATCTCTTGTGCTTCCTGGGCAAATCACTACTTATGTTCCGGATGAATCAGGTGCTGATGTTCCTGTTTTATTTACACCTATAAATGAAACCGGTGGAATAATTGTACCTAGGTTACTTTATGATTCAAATGAATACTCTTTGAATAAAGCAAATGTTGATGCAGCAGCAGCAAGTATTGGAGGAGATACTTATTCTACAGTATTATGGTGGGCTAAAGCTACTCAAAGAAATCAATAATTACTTCTAATAATTTAAGGGAGCCTCAATTTTTATTTGAGGCTCTTTTCTATTTCCAAGCAACCATCCACCCATTTGCTTGTTATATAATAAAAAATATACTCGTATGGTATTCTTACAATTTTTACAAGAGAAAAATGTTGATTCGCTTGCAAATCATGCTGAATCATTTTTTAAGACAGATAATTTTATTTTATATGCAGTTGCTGCTATCGTGGTAATTTATATTATTGTAAAATATATTTATAAGGGCAAGAAGGTGAATGTGTTGGATAAGCTCACAGATGAGCAGGTAGATAATGCTTTTGTGGATGCCCCATATTTCATAGTGGAAAATCTGAGATATAATAGTGCCACCTTTGAGCAATGGAGTGTATGTAAATTGCAACCTCACGAAGATGATACTAAATTGGCAAAAATTGTTGATGTGGTTCATAATGAGGATGGAGTTATAGGTACATTACCAGCAGGAAATGATGTGATTTATGATTTGCTTGAAAATGGATTGGAAATAATGGGTGTAGCTGAGATGTCAAAAGATGAACAAGGCAAGGACACACTTAAATTCCATATAGATATAACAGAGTTTAATCCCAATGATGTAGCAAATTTTGCCGGGTTGAATAAATAATTTAAATTGAAAACGCCCCTCAAGTATGCTGCTAATATTAGCGCGCCTGAGAGGCTTATTTATTTTTTGTTTGACGTAACTTCTGCTTTGGAGTGCAAAGGTCACTTTTATTTTCGAATTAAACAAATACTTATTCAAAAAAGTTTATTATTTTCTTGAAAGTTCCATACATCATCTTCTTGCCACTTCCATCATACCACTTGCAGTAGTAGCACCAATTAAAATACCAATTGAG
>CAZYQA010000305.1:0-3280 GCA_964649555.1 uncultured Muribaculaceae bacterium | reverse complement strand
GGATTCTGTTGCTCTGCTATTGCAGGGTTTGCATCAATTTCCTTTTGAGAGATTGGTAAAATAACTTTATAAAAATCTCTATTAATAGTTTTATCTCTGTGATTTATCGTAACAGCAGGGGAAATAAGATCATCATTAAAAGTAATTGCTTTATTACATCTAATCATATCAAAGAATCTATGACCTTCTGCAAATAACTCTTTGCTTCTTTCATCTAAAATAATATCTAATGATACATTTGCAGCAGTTGCAGCATCCAAATTAGGTGAGCGTTTTCTAATTTCATTTAAATAGCTTGCAGCTAAAGCAGGATCTGAAGCAGATTTTCTTAATGCAGCCTCAGCAGCTAATAAGTAAATCTCAGACAATCTGATAACTTTGATATTTACTGCAGTAGTGGTACCCTCTTTATCCCCAAGAGCATATTTCTCACAAGCGCCAAATCTATCTTTAGAAATTTCGTCATAGTCCATTATATCCCATCTTACATCATCAGCATCTTCGCCTAATCTGTCAAGGAAATAATCACTTGCCATAAAATTACCTGTTGCTCCTTTTTTCTTACCTTTTCTCATTAAGTAATAGCCTAATGATTGAGTTCCTAAATCAGCTTCATCTGCATAAACTCCAAACTCTAATATTGACTCCGAACCATATTGTTTAGTCCATGATTTATTCCATTCTGCATTTGAGTAAAGAGAGAATTTTTTAGACTTAATTATTTTTTCTGCAGCATTAAATGCAGCGTCAAAATTATCCATATACATATACACTCTTGCTTGAAGAGCTAAATTAGAGTAAAACGAGAAATAACCTTGAACAACCTTATCATTAAATAAATCTTGAGCTTCTTTAAGATCTGAAACGATTTGATTATAATTTTCTTCAACTGAAGCACGTGTAGGTTGAGCTGTCGCATCAATTAATTTAGTAATATTTGGAACCCCATAAGCTGATTTATTTAAATTATATGGTTGTCCATATAATCTTACAAGATCAAAATAAACTAATGCTCTTGCAGTTAATGCTTGTGCTTTAAAGTCATTGAAGTTTTCCTTATTTCCAGCTATTTTCAATCCTTCAATATTATCCAACAGATTATTTATCTGTGTAATAATATGATAGCATTGTGACCAAAAGTAACTGTATGAATTATTACTAACATCTTGGTTAAAAACATATAATCCATCCAATCCTCTACCTTGCGATACAATTGCTAAATCACCACCTCTAGCATCGCCATACATTATAAAGTTTCGACCATAGTATGAAGAGGAGGTAAACTTCCGCATAATACCATTTATAATGACTTGCGCATCTTTTGTGTTTGTAATAGAAGTACTAGAGTCTGCTTGATTACTTGGCTTCATGTCAAGGAATTTATCACAAGACGTGAGAGCTATCACACATAAGGTAATCAAAAATATATTTAGTTTTTTCATGTCAATTTTTTTATAATTTCATTAAACAATCACAATTAGAAACTAAGTTCTATACCAAAAGTATAAGTTTTACCTATCGGTGTTTCCCATCCTCTTGTATAATACTCATTTACCTCAGGATCATACTCTTTATTTTTAGCAATGGTAAATAAATTAGTTGCATTAAAATAAACCCTAACATTTGATAACTTAGCCTTACTAATTAAAGTTGTAGGTAAATTATAGCCTAAAGTAAGACCTTTAAGCCTCAAATAATCACCATTTTCCAAGTGTCTACTACTTTTTTGATTAACATCCGGTAAATCTTCTGCTACACGTTGCGGGTATTTTGCATCCATATTTGTAGGTCTCCATGAATCATAATAAGCAGTTTTAGACATTGTTCTCTCCCAATAATATCCATCATCATTTACATCTCTACCTACAGCATTATATGTTTTACTTCCTAATCTATATGTGAAGTTTAACGAAAGATTAATACCCTTCCAAGTAACATCTGTATTAATACCACCATATACTGATGGGTGCATATCAGCTAATATAATTTCTGACGCATTTTTATAATTATAAGTAGCTGGCCTTCCATCAACAGTTAAATCAGCTTTCTTATCATTATTTAAGAACCATAGATTTTTACCTGTTTCACGCTCTACACCTGCCCATTCACGACCATATAATGCTAGAGTGGATTCTCCTTCTTTATAAATATATTTTGCTCTCGAATCTCCGCCTGTTGGATCATACCACATAATATCTTGTCCGCCATAAAGTTTTTTCACTTTAGAATCCAAGAAGGTCGCTGTAGCACTAACTCCCCACTTCACCTCTCTTGTTCTAATAATATCGCCACCTAGCTCTATTTCCCATCCTTTATTATTTATCTCACCCACATTTTTTAGTGTTGAGCCAAATCCTGTAATCATTGAAATTGGAACATCTTGTAATAAATCTTTTGAATCTCTTGAAAAATACTCTACATTACCATACAATCTTTGATCCCACATTCCAAACTCTAAAGCTACGTTTGTTGTATAACTTGTTTCCCATGATAAAGATGGGTCAGCAACATTGTTTAGCCCTCCACCTGGATTTGTTTGATATTTGTTATTGTAGCCTGTAAGTGCTCTCCAGCCGTAATCTGCACTTGGCAACGTACCATTTACACCATAAGAGCCTCTCAATCTCAAATTTGAAATCCATGTAATATCTCTCATGAATTTTTCATTATTTATTTTCCAAGCACCTGAAACAGACCAAAAATTACCCCATCTTGAGTCTTTTCCTAATCTTGATGATCCATCTCTTCTATAACTTCCCGATACAAAATATTTATTATCGTAATTATAATCTGCCTTGAATAGAACTGAAGCTATTGAGTTACCCCAGTTGTATGCCGAAGCATCTAGTTTACCAGCCGTAGCAACAGTTTCTAGCGAGCTTGATGGTAGATTTGTACCCGAGGCTCTTAAAAAATCCGTTTTATTCTTTTCAGCTTCAAAACCCGCTAAAGCACTAATATTATGTTTACCATTAAATGTTTGTCCATAGTTCAATGTAGTTGAAGATACCCATTTTGAATATGTTGTACTCATATCTGTTACAGATCCATTATCTGAAGAGCCTCTAAAGTGGTTTGCACTATAATATAAATGATCCAAAATATTTGTATAATCATAAGAGAATATCTCTCTTAATGTAAGTATCCCAGGAATGACATGGATAGCTAAGTTTTCAGTGGCTTGCACCTTTAATAGATTTGAATAGTTATTCCACTCTTTATTATAATACACCGGATTATAAGCATAACTACCATACATATCAGTCCAATCATCTCCAGT
>CAZYQA010000304.1:0-3294 GCA_964649555.1 uncultured Muribaculaceae bacterium | reverse complement strand
TTGCAGAGGATGTCTTTGGCTGCTATAATTATTGCAATGGGAATGTTGGTTGATAATGCAATTGTGGTTTCGGATGCGGCATTGATATACATTCAGAAAGGATTGAGCAAGCACGCAGCTATAATGAAAGCGGCAACTTCTACTGCTCTGCCTCTCTTGGCAGCCACTGTAATTGCTATTATTACTTTCTTGCCGATATACTTTTCTCCGCATATTACAGGGGAGCTTATGTCATCATTGGTAATTGTTATCGGGGTTTCCTTAATGTTCAGTTGGGTTTTTGCACTTATTCAGACTCCATTTTTTATTCAGGAATTTGTAAAACCGGCATCGGCGGAGCAAGCTCAGATTGATCCTTATGGTGGAAAGATATATAATAAATTCAGAGATCTTCTCAGATGGGTATTAGCTAAGCGGTATCTTACCGTTGCAGCAACAGTGATATTATTGATAGGTAGTGCATATTCTTTTAAATTTATTCCACGTGTTTTTGTCCCATCGCTGGATAAGCAATATTTTACTATTGATATGTGGCTCCCTGAGGGAACTGATATTGAGGTGACAGATAGCTATGCAAAGAGTGTTACAGATTATATCGAATCGGTAGGTGGAGCTGAGAGTATAAATCTATTTACAGGGCAATCCCCATCGAGATACTATTTGGCAAATACTACATTCGGCCCCCAATCTAATTATGCCAACATCTTAGTAAAAGGGTTTAATTCAAAAGGGGCAGTGGAGCTTCGCGATAAGTTGAGGGATTCTATCCAGATAAAATTCCCGGAAGCATTTATAAAGGTGAACAGGTTTGATTTAACCTCTGCGCCGGAAGCTCTTATTGAGGCAAGGTTTTTAGGTAGCGATCCTATAGTTCTGGATTCGCTTGTGAATGTAGCTTTGGGCATAATGCGTAAGAACCCAAGAGTTGCAAATGCAAGAAATGAGTGGGGAAATATGACAATGGTAATTGCTCCGCAATATGACCCGTTAAAAGCGGGAGTGGCAGGGGTAAGTAAATCTACAATGGTGGAGTCGCTAAAATCTCTGTCTGACGGCTATCCTGTGGGTATTTATAGAGATAATGATAAAAAAGTGCCTGTACTTCTAAAGAGTGCTACTGATAGTGTAGGATTGGAAGATATCAACAATATGAGTGTATGGAATGGAAAAAAATCTTCCCCTTTGGCTCAATTGGTTAAAGATGTTAATGTTGAGTGGGAGTACCCTAAAATGAATACCTACAACAGGCAACTATCAATGGCAGCAATGTGCGATGTGATCACATCTAGTACTATGGCAGAGGTACATAGCCAGATAAGAGAGGAAGTTGAGAGTATCGAATTACCTGAGGGGTACATTTTCTTTTGGGATTCCCAATTTAAAGATCAGGGAGAGGCTTTAGCAGCCTTGGTAAAATATTTCCCTGTGGCTTTTATAGTATTGATACTTATACTTGTAGCATTGTTTGGTAACTTCCGAGAGCCAATAATTATTATCGGGATACTACCACTTTCACTTATTGGAGTAGCAATAGGATTATTGATTACCGGGTTTGATTTTGGGTTTTTCCCAATAGCAGGATGGCTTGGTTTGCTGGGAATGGTGATTAAAAATGTGATAGTATTGATAGATGCCATAAATATTGAGCAGAAAGAGAATGGGCTCCCTGTAAAAACCGCTATTATAGAGGCTACGGTAACTCGTTTACGTCCGGTTTTGATGGCAGCTACAACAACAATATTCGGTATGGTGCCGCTGCTTTTTGATGTGGCATTCGGAGGAATGGCAGCAACAATTATCTTCGGTTTGACTTTTGCCACACTACTTACATTGTTTGTAACTCCGGCTCTATATTCAATAATTTATAAAGTTAAATAAAATGAGATATTTTAGAATTATAATATGTTTATTTATAGCTAATTGTGGAATCGTAGGGGCCCTGGCTGATCGGGTTTTATATGCGCAAGAAGCTGATAGTCTGTTGGTGAAGTATCGCCAGATGGCAGTAGAGTATAATAATGATTTGAAGAAAGCAGAGAGGAGCATCAATGCAAGTATTGAGAGAGAGAAATCTGCGGTAAAAGATAAACTACCGCAGTTGCAAGGTGGTGCGGCTTACCAATACACTGCGCGCCCAATGGAGATTTCCGCTAATATCCCGGCTTTGGGTGAGCTACATTTCGGCGGGAATAACTATAATCAATACGGATTGACTATGCAGCTTATTCAGCCTATCTATATGGGGGGGCAAATATTGAATAATATCAAGATGGCCAGAGAGACAATGGATTTGATGGAGAGCCAGCTTGAGCAGGTGAGATTGCTGGTAAACTACCAAACTGATGTACAGTATTGGAGTACGGTTGCTAGAAATGAAAATATCTCTATTCAACAATCCTATTTTGAGCAGGTGGATAACCTTGTGGAAATTATAAAAACAAGGGTAGATGCAGGATTAATAGATAGGCAGCAGCTATTAATGGCACAGGTGAAGCTAAATGAGGCAAAACTTAAAGTGCTATATGCTGAAAACTCTTTTGAAACAGGCTTGATGGCATTAAACTCATTTATAGGGCTCGATTTGAATAATGATACGAAAGTTGAGAGTAATATAAATGTTAATAAAAATTATCTCTTGGAGAGTGCCGATAGTGTTGTACGCCCCGAGCTACTTATGGCACAAAGCAGAGTAAATATTGCCCAGACAAAACAAAAGCTGGCAGCCTCTAAGTATAATCCTAAGTTTTATGTGGGAGCAGATGGCTCTTACTCATCACCGGGATATAACTTTAAGAAAGATATGAATCTGAATGGATCTGTATATGCAAAACTATCTGTACCAATATGGACAGGTGGCAAAAGAAAAAATGATGTGAGTGCGGCCAAAGAGGAATATTATGCGTTTATAAACGATTATGATAAGATAAGCGATCAGATAGAGTTGGATACGAAAACTGCTCAGATTAATTATTATCAATCTGTTGAGAGATATAATCTTGCCCAAAGCTCATTGAGCATAGCTCAGGAGAATGAAAAGCAGGCTACTGAGAAATATGAGGAGGGGAAAAGTTCTGTTTTAGAGGTTATAGATGCTCAGATTTATACCCTTACCGCAAAGGAGCAATTAATGAAAAGCAAATTGGATGTTAAACTTGCCATAGCAGAATATAACTTCTATATTTGTAATTATGAGTAGATCTATAAGAATAAATTCCTTGATGTATGCCGGTATTTTTACTGTATCGGGAATTTTCTCATATATCATATTATTATCAACTTTTCATAATTTACCCG
>CAZYQA010000303.1:0-3300 GCA_964649555.1 uncultured Muribaculaceae bacterium | reverse complement strand
ATTCCGTGGTGGTTTTGTTGAGAAAAGATTCGGTTAATCAAATAAATTTAACTGGTTTATATGGTTCTTCTAAATCTTTTTGTTTTAGCAGTAGTGTGAATAATGGTGTTCATATCGTAATTATGAACAATAAAGAGGATGCTCAATATTTATGTAACGATTTATATTCACTGATAGGGGATGAGAATGTTTATTTCTTTCCTTCTTCTACTAATAAACTATCCAAACTATCCACATCCAGAGAGTCTTCTCAGAAGGTACAACGGAGTGCTGCTATTAATGCTCTCAACAAATTTACAGATAAAAAATCGCTTTCGGGGAATATAGTTTTAATAACTTATCCACACGCGGTGTTGGAAAAAATAGTTAATAAAGCAGATCTTCAAAACAATATACTCAGTATAAAAAAAGGGGATAATTTATCTCACGAGTTTATAAAAGAGACTCTATTGATGTATAATTTCAGCAGGGTTGATTTTGTATCCGAGCCGGGGCAATTTGCATTAAGAGGTGGAATAATAGATCTGTTTTCTTACTCATCCGATAAACCTTTCAGGTTGGATTTTTTTGGGAACGAAGTGGAGAGTATAAGGGAATTTGATATAGATTCACAGCGCTCTTTAAAAGAGATGGAATCGATAGAAGTTTTCCCTAATATTTTTGATCAGGAAAATTTTGAGCAGACAGAGAGTGTTACTCTTTTTGAATATTTAAAAGGGAACAAACTAACTCTTTGGATTGATGACTTACCATTCCTTGCCGACCAGATAAATTTGATTGCTCAAACGGAGGGGATAAGCCTAGAAGAGAGTGGCGATCTGGTGAGGGAAATGGTAGAGAATAAAAAAGTATTATTTACAGGGCAAAATATACATAATATTAACTTCAATATTTCCCCTCAACCAACGTTTAATAAAAACTTTGATTTGCTTATTCAAGACCTGAATAAACAGATAAAAAACGGATATGAGATTTTTATCAGCAGTGAGAATATAAAGCAATTTGAGAGATTGAGAAGTATCTTTCAAAATTACTATGAAAAGAACGGTGGTGCTTTACCCAAATTCAATGAACTCAATTTCTCTATTCATACAGGATTTATTGATAATGATGCTAAGATATGTTTATATACCGATCACCAGATTTTTGATAGGTATCACAGAGTAAAAATCAAAAGAGAGGTTGAAAGGAGCGAGCGGCTTACCATAAATGAGCTTAATGCGTTTCAGATTGGAGATTATATTGTACATATCGATCATGGTGTGGGAATATTTGGCGGACTTGTAAAAACCAATATGAACGGAAATGTACAAGAGGCTGTAAAATTAATATACAAGGATAATGATGTCATATTTGTTTCCATTCACTCTATCCATAGAATATCCCGATATAAAAGTAAAGATAGCGGATCACCTAAAATCTATAAACTTGGCACCGGAGCTTGGGATAAATTAAAAACTCAGACAAAGAAGAAAGTTAAAGATATTGCAAAAGATCTTATAAAATTATATTCTGAAAGGAAGCAATCAAAAGGGTTTGCTTTTTCTCATGATTCATATTTGCAAGAGGAGCTTGAAGCATCATTTATCTATGAAGATACACCGGATCAGTTGAAAACTACACAAGCAATCAAAGAGGATATGGAGAAGCCATACCCAATGGATAGATTGGTATGTGGAGATGTTGGATTTGGAAAAACTGAGGTAGCTATCAGATCTGCATTTAAAGCTGTTGCCGATAGTAAACAAGTTGCAGTATTGGTTCCAACAACTATTCTTGCACTCCAACACTATAAAACTTTTAAAAACAGATTAAAGGATCTTCCTTGTAATATTGAATATTTAAGCCGTCTTAAAACAGCTAAAGAGATAAGAGAAGTTGCTGAAAGGTTAAAAAATGGAAAGATAGATATAATCATAGGTACTCATAGATTATTAAACAAAGAGATTGAATTTAAAGATTTAGGTTTACTTATAATTGATGAAGAGCAAAAATTTGGTGTTGCTGCAAAAGAGAGATTAAGACACATAAAAAATAATGTAGATACACTTACTCTATCTGCAACTCCAATTCCAAGAACTTTGCAATTCTCCTTGTTGGGTGCA
Source organism: uncultured Muribaculaceae bacterium (assembly GCA_964649555.1). GTDB lineage: Bacteria > Bacteroidota > Bacteroidia > Bacteroidales > UBA932 > Egerieousia. The sequence continues at coordinate 1,195 of CAZYQA010000303.1, read as the reverse complement.
AGAGATCTCTCTGTCATAAATACTCCGCCACCTAATAGGCTTCCTGTGCAAACTGAAATTATTGATTTTAATGAAGAGATAATAAGAGATGCTATACAATTTGAACTGGATAGGGGAGGGCAGGTTTATTTCATTCATAATAGGGTAGAAGATATCTTGGCCGTAGAAGATATTATAAAAAGAATTGTTCCCGGTGTAAAAACATGTGTAGGGCATGGCCAAATGGATCCAAAGGAGCTTGAAGGAAAAATTCTTGACTTTATGGCAGGAGATTATGATGTTTTGGTTGCGACTACAATTGTTGAAAATGGGATTGATGTTGCAAATGCAAATACGATTATAATAAATCAAGCACAAAATTTCGGACTAAGTGATCTTCATCAATTACGAGGTAGGGTAGGGCGATCAAATCAAAAAGCATTTTGTTACCTGATTGTTCCCCCTATGATTTCTGTTTCCGATGATGCTCGCCGTAGATTAAGAGCTATCGAAGCATTCTCTGATTTGGGAAGTGGTTTTAATATTGCCATGCAGGATTTGGATATTAGAGGAGCCGGAAATATGTTAGGAGGTGAGCAGAGTGGTTTTATAGCTGATATGGGATTTGAAACATATCAAAGAATCCTTGCCGAAGCATTTGTTGAAATGAAGCAAGAGCAAGCACTTGAAAACCCTAGTGAAGAGCAAGCGGAAAATTATCAAGAAATAAATTACCTTACCGATTGCTCTATCGATACCGATTTGGAATTATTGATCCCCGACACATATATTCCGCAAACAGCAGAGAAGATAAGATTATACAAGGAATTGGATGCAATTACAAATATTGATGATCTTAGTAAGTTTATTGAAGAATTAACAGATAGATTTGGAGAAATACCTAGGCAATTAAAAGAGCTGACATATATAGTTCAGGTAAGATGGCTCGCTGTAGAGCTTGGTTTTGAGAGGATTGTAATGAAAAATGGGATAATTTTAGCATATTTTGTCTCAAATCAGCAATCTTCTTACTACTCTAGCCCATTATTTGCAGCGATTCTGAATTACTTAAATTCATCTCCGGGAAAATTTAAAGTAAAAGAACAAAACCATAAATTATTAACAGTTTTTAAACCCTCTACTCATAAAAATAATTAATGGTTTTGTTCTTTTACTTTAAATTATCCCGGGGATGAATTTAAGTAATTCAGAAACG
>CAZYQA010000302.1:0-3323 GCA_964649555.1 uncultured Muribaculaceae bacterium | reverse complement strand
GAAAAATAATAAGATTATCAATGTGATATATTATTTCTTATTTATGAATCTTAATGTATTCAAAGGTATATTTTATCTGATAAAGAAAAAAGATGGGGTGTGGGTAAAAGCAAAAAGGAGATAGTTTATGTGGTATAAAAAATTCTTAGATGTATATGAAGCTCCTTACTCTAAAGTGGATGAAAGGAGAGTAAATGAGTGCTGTGGAAGGATTAAGTCTTTGCAAAGCAATACACCTTTAGCCTCTGTTGTAATAATAGCTTATAATGAAAGTGACAGGTTATTTGCTTGCTTAGAATCGGTGAGTTATTCAAAATGTAAATATCCAATTGAAATTATAGGAGTTGATAATAACTCTACAGATGAAACATCCCGTATTTTTCAAGAGTGTGGTGTGAAAACTTATGTAGAGAAGAAGCAAGGGCATGGCCATGCAAGAAATTGTGGACTTTATAATGCTAAAGGGAAGTATTATTTATGTATGGATTCGGATATAATTTATCCAGAGTTATATATTGAACAGATGGTAGCAGAGCTTGAGAGAGGTGAGTGTGTTGCGGTAAATTCCCGTTTTGGATATATAAGAGATGGTTTTGTATCCAATATGAAAATGGGAGTATATGAAAGGATTAGGAATATTCATTATAATATTAAAGCTATAAAGAGGCCGGAATCTATAGTTAGAGGTGCCGTATTTGCTTTTAATATAGATTTAGCAAAAAAGGTGGGAGGATTTAGAACCAATATTAAGCGAGGAGAGGATGGTTCGTTGGCATTAAAGCTAAAAGAGTATGGAGATATTCATTTTATAAAATCTGGAAAATATAAGGCGATTACAGGCTTCAGGTCTTTAGGTGGAGATAGCGGTGTTTTTAAGTCTTTATTAATCAGGGTTTTTAAGGAGATGATAAATGTTAAATATTACTTTTATAAGAAAACAAAAGAGGAGTGCGTGGATAGCGAATCTAATATTATAAAATAATAATCATAAATGTTCAAATTAATGTATCTTTGTAGTTGAAATTAATTTATTCGGCTTAATGAGCAAACGTAAAATATTGGTCACAGGTGGGGCAGGCTTTGTAGGCTCACATTTATGTGAAAGACTTGTAAAAGATGGACATGATGTTATATGTCTTGATAATTACTTTACAGGATCTAAAGATAATTTAATAGAGTTATGGCATAATCCAAAATTTGAAATGGTGAGGCATGATGTTATAAATCCATATTTTGCTGAAGTTGATCAAATTTATAATCTGGCTTGCCCTGCATCTCCTATACATTATCAATTTAATCCAATCAAGACAACAAAGACATCAGTTCTTGGCATAATCAATATGTTAGGCCTTGCGAAAGAGACTCGTGCAAAATTACTTCAAGCATCCACTAGTGAAGTTTATGGAGATCCCACAATTAATCCGCAAGTGGAAACCTATTGGGGAAATGTAAATCCTATAGGGGAGAGATCTTGCTATGATGAAGGGAAGAGGGTTGCTGAATGTTTATGTATGGATTATAATAAAATGCACAGTGTGCCTGTTAAGATTATTCGAATATTTAATACTTACGGGCCTAGAATGAATATAAATGATGGGAGGGTAGTTTCCAATTTTATTATTCAGGCATTAAAAAATGAAGATATTACTATCTATGGAGATGGTACCCAAACAAGAAGTTTTCAGTATGTGGATAACCTTATAGAGGGTATGGTTAAAATTATGAATAAGACTCCGAATGATTTTACGGGGCCTGTAAATCTGGGTAATCCAAATGAAATTTCTATTTTGGTTTTAGCCGAGCAGGTCATTAAATTAATTGGATCTAAGTCTAAAATTAAGCTTTTACCTTTACCTAGTGATGACCCTAAACAAAGAAGACCTGATATTACACTAGCTAAACGAGTTATTGACTATAACCCTGATATAGATCTTGAAACCGGTTTACTTAAAACAATTCAATATTTTGACAAAATATTAAAAGAAGATGAGTGTTGATATCAATCCTTCTGACTATAAGATTCTTATAGTTGATGATGTTGCATCTAATGTGATATTATTAAAGGCATTATTGTCTAAAGAAAAATATAATCTTATTACAGCTAATAGCGGAGATCAGGCGATAGAGTTACTTAATACTCAATTGCCGGATTTGATTCTGCTGGATGTGATGATGCGCGGCATGAATGGGTACGATGTTGCCACTTATATTAAAAACTCTGATAAATATAAACATATACCTATAATATTTTTAACAGCGCTAAATTCTTCATCTGACATTATTCAGGGATTCAAAGTGGGGGGAAGTGACTTTGTTTCAAAGCCTTTCAATAAGGAGGAGCTATTATTGAGAATTGCTCACCAAATATCTCTTATTGAAGCAAAGAGAATAATTGAAAGGCAAACAGTTGAGTTGAAAAATATTATTTCGGGGAGGGATAAATTATACTCTGTCATAGCGCACGATCTTAGATCTCCAATAGGGACAATAAAGATGGCTTTAAATATGTTCTCTATGAACTTGACTAAGGATCAAGTGGGCGAGGAGATGTATGAGTTTATCAACTTGGCAAATCAAACAGCTGAAAACACTTTCTCTCTATTAGATAATTTATTGAAATGGACAAAAAGCCAGATAGGACGTTTGAATGTTGTTTATCAAGATGTGGATTTAAATGATATTATAGTTGATATGGTTGAGGTTTTCTCCCTTATCTCAGAGGTAAAGAGTATTAAACTTAATATCAAAAGAATTGAAGGTGACTCCAAAGCAAGGATAGATGTTGATATGATAAAAACTGTTTTGAGGAACTTGCTCAGTAATGCTGTGAAGTTCAGCAATCAGGGGGGAGAAGTTGATATTTATACCACCCAAGATGATGATTATATAAATATTCATGTAAAAGACTATGGGGTAGGTATATCTGAGGAGAATAAATCCAAGCTATTTTGCTTGGGAAGCTCTTTTTCTACTTTTGGCACTTCCAACGAGGAGGGATCGGGCTTAGGACTAATCTTAGTGAGTGATTTTGTAGAGAAGAATGGTGGAAAAGTTTGGTTTGATTCAAAACTTGGAGAAGGTACCGAGTTTAGTTTTTCTGTACCTAAGCCAAAGATTATCTAATATATTCCAGTTCACTTATCACCGGATTGTGATCGCTAAAAATATAATTAGGAGAGTAATATTTTATAGATTTAAAATTCTTGCTATGAAATATATAATCTATTCTTAGTAATTTTTGTAGATATTTATATGTATAAATATAACCCTCTCCACCCTCTAAAAAGCCATCTTTAAGATAAGTAGAGGTTTTGTTATAAATA
>CAZYQA010000301.1:0-3352 GCA_964649555.1 uncultured Muribaculaceae bacterium | reverse complement strand
CTGCCAGAGAGACATCACCAATTATCTCATTTGAATAACAAACGAGCGGGTGGTAATAATTGTCAAAAAGCATTTTTATTGCTTTATCTTTATTATTACTCAGTAACTGGGTAATCTCATAGTCGGCGTTCATAGATTTTTTTAGGGAATACGAAGATATAAAAAAAAGAGAGTGACTCAAAATAAACATGATCACTCTCTCTTATGCTGCATAGATATAAATCAATTTAACAGCTATACAGTTATAATCTCCATAAAGGTTGCACCAGATTCATCCGTATAATTACCTCCTATTATACCGATAAGATCTCCTTTGTGGATTAATTCTTTATCTGTCAATATCTTCAATGCTCTTTTTGCAAATTGATCTTTGGAGTTTTGTTTCTCCAAGTGGAAAGGATAAACATCATAAGCGATGGCCAACTCTCTCATCGAATGTTCACTGTAGCACATTGCAAGAATAGGAATCTTTGGCCTGAATTCAGAAACGTATCTTCCCGTTCTTCCTGTTTGAGTATCAAGGATAATTGCTTTTATTGGCAACATCTGTGCAGAAGCTACCAAAGATTTAGCAAGAACAGCTACAACCGGGCGGCTCACTTTTTCAAGATGAATATCCAATGATACGTTAATATCTTTCTCCGCCTCTTTTGCTATTGTACACATCATCTTAACAGCCTCTACAGGATATTTACCATTAGCAGTCTCTCCACTTAGCATGATTGCATCGGCACTTTGCAGAATAGCATTTGCAACATCTGTAACCTCGGCTCTTGTAGGACGAGGGCTCTCTATCATTGAGTGAAGCATTTGTGTTGCAATAATTACCGGTTTTTTTCTTGCCCTACATTTATGAACAAGGTTTCTTTGGATAGCAGGTATCCTTTCAGCAGGTATCTCAACACCAAGATCACCTCTGGCAACCATTACTCCATAGCAATGATTTAATATCTCCTCAATATTATCAACCCCCTCTTGGTTCTCAATTTTAGATATTATCTTGATATGAGATTTCTTGTCAGGTGATAAATGTGCATTCTCATTTATAATATGTTGGATCTCTTTTAAGTCTTTTTTATTTCTTACAAAAGAGTGAGCAATAAATTCTATGTCTGCTTTTATTGACCATAAAATAAACTCCTTATCTCTCTCACTCACTGCCGGGAGCTTAATTGAAACATTAGGGGTATTTATACTCTTCTTTCCCTTAATTTTTCCACTATTCTCAGCTTGGCAAATAAGTTTGATGTCTGTTTTGTCAATAACTTTAAGCGCAGTCTCTCCATCATCAATCAATACTCTTGCTCCAACTGGTACATCATCTACAAATGTCTTACAATTTGTAAAGAGTGCCCAAGGGGTGCATATTCCTTTTATATTACTGAAAATTTCGATAGTTTTGCCTGCCTCAATCTCAAAACCCTCTACAGGATCCATTTCGGTTAATCTTACTTCTGGGCCTTTGGTATCAACAATGATTGCAATCTTATCTGAAACTGCTCTGGTGTTATCCACAATTTTTTGTGCACTTTCGGGAGTAACATGAGCAGAGTTAATTCTTACAACGTTCATTCCCTCTTCAAAAAGGCTTCTGATAAACTCTACAGAGCAATTTTTGTCGGAAATGGTGCAAATGATTTTTGTCTTTTTTATGTACATTTTACTTCTATTTAGTATTATTAGACATGAGGTGCGCTATGAATATAAACGCAAAAAGGTTGATTTTGTTATTTTGTATTTTTGTCTAATTGAGCTGCAAATATAATAATTTTTAATGGTTATATTTGCACTATATATTTAAATATCTAATGGGTGAGTCACTTGGTTTAATCTCTTGGAAGGATGCTTTATCTGATTTTGTAGCTTACATGAAGCTGGAGCGATCATTTTCGGTAAGCACTGTAAATTCTTATAGCAGTGATATAGAGAAGTTTTTTCTTTATAATAATTGTTGCTCTCTATATAATATAGATACTGCTGCCATCGAATCATTTATTAAAGAGGAGTTTGATAATGGAATATCTGCTAGGAGCCAAGCTAGGAGATTGAGTGCATTGAAGGCTTTTTTTAATTATCTGCAAAGTGAATATCCCAATATGCCAAATCCTTGTGAGAAAATAGATTCCCCCAAATCATATCGCTCTTTGCCGGATATATTATCTATAGATGAGGTAATAAATATTATAGAGTCAGTAAAGCTAGAAAATGAGCTAGGTTATAGGAATAGAGCTATTTTGGAGATGTTGTATTCTTGCGGACTCCGTGTTTCCGAATTAATATCATTAAGATTATCGGATCTGTTTTTTAATGATGGCTTTATCAGAGTGATAGGAAAAGGGGATAAACAAAGGTTAGTTCCCGTATCTGAAGAGGCTGTAAAGGCGGTGAATGCTTTTTTTGAATTCAGGTGGGAGATTGTAAATAATGCAAAGCAGGGGAGGGGCAAACATCTATCAAAGCAGAAATCGGATAAAGGGGTAGTGCATACGGGAAAATCACTAAAAGATTCCGACAACCTTTTGTTTGTAAATAGAAGAGGGGGGAAGCTAACCCGAGAAATGGTATTCCTGATAGTAAAAAAGCAAGCTGAAGTTGCAGGAATTAGTAAAAAAATATCTCCTCATACATTCAGGCACTCTTTTGCAACCCATCTTTTAGAAAATGGAGCTGATCTGAGAGTGGTACAACAAATGCTGGGACATGAAAGTATTTTGACAACAGAAATATACACTCATATAGATTCTCAAAAATGGATGAAAGATATAATTGATAATGCGTCAAAATTTTTTGAATAATATGCAGTATTTTTATCTTTTAGCCGTTTTATTTTCAGAAGTTGGTTGAGTTTCGGTTAGTTTTAGAGGAATTTTCTTAAAGAGAGTTCCTCTATTTTTTTTTTGAACAAAATTTATAGATTAGTTGTATAACTATAAAAATAGTTATATATTTGTATTTGTAAGTAAAAAAATAATGTTATGAATAAAGAGAGCAGAGAGCTAACAAAAGGGGAACTAGAGGTTATGCAAATTATATGGGATAGGAAAGAGGCTTTTATGGGGGATATTGTTGATGCTTTTCCTGTAGAGAATCGCCCTGCATATTCCACAATACAAACTGTTGTGAAGGTCTTAGAAAAAAAGAATTTCGTATCTCATCAAACTTTTGGGAAAGTGAACAGGTATTACCCTTTGGTTGCTAAGGAGGAGTACAGAAAAAATATTCTATCCTCTACTCTGAATAAATTTTTTAACAATTCTCCAACAGAGATGATATCTTGTTTGGTTGATGATAAATCTTTAAGCCTATCAGAATATGAAAAATTAAAAGCTCTAATAGACAAACTATAACGAAT
>CAZYQA010000300.1:0-3356 GCA_964649555.1 uncultured Muribaculaceae bacterium | reverse complement strand
ATAGATAAGAATTGAATCTCTTTTCTCTGGGAAATATTTTATAGAATATGGATAATCTGGCATAGATATTTTCTCAACTAGCGGTCTTTCACTTCCTCTAATTATACGAGTAGTTATCTCCTCTTTTGTGATTGGCCTTTCTTCTCCACGCCATACAAAACCTCTTAATCTTTGTTTGTCCATAGAGAGTCCGAAAACAGGATATGCATCATTTTTTATCTGCTCCATATATTTTAATCTATGCATTTTTTTATCCTTAATTGTAGCTGAAAGCATTTTACTCTCTTTTTGATTCATTTCTGTGACAAGTGAATCTTCTTGAAGATAAAATATTGCAGATACTCCCCCCATCGCATCAAATCTGGTAAGCTCCCCCTCATTAAAGAATGCACTCATCTCAGGGCTTTTTATCTGATTAAAATGCACAGAATCCTCTTGTGAAATTATAAACGAATTAGATATAAGATTTGCTTTTTTAAGTGTATTATCTTTTATTATTACCTGCATACTATCAGCAGTAAATTGATTTTTGACATCATTCCACATTATAGGATCCTTATAGAACCTGGCAATTGAATCCAAAGATGTATAAACTAATGAATCACATTTTCCTTGCACATCGCTTCTGTAGAACTTTACATTATGATATGCATCCATAAACGAGATTGTAGTTGTATCCTGAACAATATTAGCAACCGCGAGAGAATCAATAACAAGGGAATCAACTAAAGTAGTATTAAGTGTATCAGGTACACTTTTAGAATCCTCAACTCTAAGCATGGATTCTTTTTTCTCATTTTGTTTCTTAAGCTCCTCTATCGGGTCTGTAAGTGCTAATTTTAATCTCTCTTTAGAATTAACTATTGTTAAAGAATCTATTTCTGAATATTTTTTTGTATAATATTTAAAAAGATCAGCTCTTGCATATAAAGTATCTTTAACACCATTTTCATCCGAATATAAGCATATTACAGGATCTAATGTAAGTGTTACAAGCATTGGATTAGGCCTATAATCAGCCTTATCACCAAGAGCAATCATACTTTGCACAGTATCTAATATCTGAATATTATTAAATAGTTCTGCATTACCACTCTCTTTATAATACTTTAGAGTATCTGCCCAAAGTTCCTGATCCGGAGTGAGAACATAAGCATCTTTATTAAAGGATATAACATTTGTATTCCTATCAAAGTACCCTCTATTTGTTTTGAATATATTATTTTCTTGCCAAGCAGTAGTATTATCTCCGAAAAGAACTCTATTTTGATCTGTATTATAATCCAACCTGTCTGCTTTTATAAAAAGAGAATCTGTAAACATATTTACATTATTGGTAAATGTAAATGTCTTTTCTGCTGAATTATATTTACCATTTAAACTCTCTATCAGATTACCATCATTATTTGACATGGCTCCACCACTATAGAAAGTCCCAATACTATCCTTGGTATTATAATCTAAAAAATTAGTTCTTAGTATATTACCCTCCTTGTCAAAAAGCTCAACAAGATTCCCCCTCACCTTGGCTAAATTATCATTGATAAGATACTCTATTTTATCGCCTGTTAGAAATGTATTTTCTTGTATTACTTGTACATTACCCAGTGCATCAATTATATTGGCATTTACATTCCATATTGCCGAATCACATAATAGGTAAGTATTATTATGAAGAAATTTAGCAGGCCCCATCACTTTTCTATACGACACATCATTCTCTTGAACTAACTGAGCTGATTTAGCCTCAATTAATCTAACAAGTGAGTCAGATTCCTGCTTAGGTTCTTGAGAAAAAAGAAAGCCTCCCCAAGAAAATAAAAAGAAAAAGAAAAACGCAAAAAACTTATTTAATCCAACCTTCTCTCTCAAAATTACAATTTTTAAATAAATCGTCTAATTTAATATAAGTAATTTCCATTTTATCTTTTATGAACTTCTCAATAGCATCCATTTGCAGTTTATTATTTGCTATATTCTGGATCACCATAAAATCATCTTTATAAGTAGCTGTATGAGAAGGAATAATTTCATCCAACTTAATAATTTTATATATGACATTCCCGGCACGACCTTCGTTATCCAAAGACTCGAAAGGTTCAGAAATATCACCTATTTCCATATTTTTCAAAACAGAATAATCCATTGGTTTTAACTGATCTTTTTCAAATACAATTGCGCCAGTATTTTCGTCAGTCATTTTACCGCCACTTACTGCAGATCTCATATCTTGAGAATAGAATCTTGCTGCTAATGCGAAATCAAGGCTATCTGAAACTATTTGAGTTCTTACACTATCCAATGTCTTAAATGCTTTTGTTCTATCATCAGAAGTATATTGAGGTTTTAATAAGATATGTCTTGCATTAAACATATCTCCATTCCTCTCAATCATTTGAATAATATGGAATCCATCGGGTGTCTCTATAATCTGAGAAATTTGCCCCTCTTTCAATGCAATAGCTCCATCTGCAAAAGCAGGCCAATATATATTTTTAGATGCCATCCTAAGCTCGCCACCACGCACAGCACTTCCCGGATCTTCAGAATATAAAGATGCTAAGGTACTAAATCTTTCCCCTTGCAAAATTCTCTCTCTGAAACTTAATAGCCTCTCTCTAACTCTCATAGAAGCCTCTTTCTTATCGGGATAAAGAACGATTTGGCTCAATTTATATTGAGTAGATATAATAGGTAAACTATCCTTATCTGTTTTCTTATAGAATCTTTCAACTTGCGATGGAGTCATAGAGCCGGCTTTTCCCATTATCTCTTGTTGCATCTTTTGAACAAGATTCTGCTCCCTTAACATATCCCGCCAGTCAGCTTTCAACTTATGAAGAGGCATTTTGAAGTAATCCTCAGTTGCTTTTTCTCCACCTAATTGAGTAGTAACCTCAGCTAATCTCTGTTGAAGATCCATCTCAACATAATCTTCATTTACACTTAAACTATCTAGACGAGCCTGGTTTAAAAATAACTTCTGAGCCAACATTCTCTCCAGTGTAGCACATCTGGCATTTCTATCAGCAGCAATGCCTTGAGCCTCCATCATTTGAATCTCCCCCTCTAATTGAGAAAGCATTATCATCTCGTTTCCTATCAAAGCTACTACTTTGTCTATCAAGCCATTTTCATATTTCTGAGCAAAAGCTGAGTTAAGCGGTAAACAAATAATAGTTAATAATCCCGCAATGTATTTAAGAAGATGCTTCCTCATCGTTATCATTTTTTATTTTAAGTTTGTTATTGTCCCGTGCATTTTTTAATATATCCTTCTGAAGATTATTTATTACATCTTGTTTTCTTCTTGTAAGAATTATATCTTTTATCCTTTCTTTATTATATTCAAAAGG
>CAZYQA010000299.1:0-3359 GCA_964649555.1 uncultured Muribaculaceae bacterium | reverse complement strand
AAAGACAAAGCAAGAATCTTTTTAGTTGCAAGTGAAAACAGTGCTACAACCGGATTTTGGAATGGTAAAAAGCTAAAAGAAAGATACCCCCAGATAGAAGAGGTTTGTAATATTGCCGGCGAAGAAAAATTCCCAATAAAGGTGGGAGGTAAAGAGTATGCAATAAATTTAACTTTTGCAGATACTACTCTCTTCAATTTCTTTTCAATAAAGCTATTAGAGGGAATTGAATCAACAATACTCATACCTAAAGAGAATGCTGTAATTAGCAGATCGTGTGCAAATAGGATATTTGGGAAAGAGAATCCTATTGGTGAAAAGATAGAATATTCAGCACAAGGGGAGAATAGACAATTTATAGTTGCAGGAATTATAGATGATATTGATAATTCTGTTCTCCCAATTTCTGACATTATTGTCAACTCTAATAATTTAGGGGACTTCAATCCTGGCATTGTGTCCGAAACAATGAATAATGCAGATGGGGCAAGTTTATTCATTAAAATAAATAAAGGGGCAGTATTTAATGACAAAGAAGAAGAGATAAGGGATTACTTTAAAACTTACTTTTGGATATATAAAATGGAGTGGCTAAAAGAGGTACATCTTATACCCTTTAAGGATGTTTATTTTATGAAACAAGAGCCTTCTATGGGGCTTAGAGTTGGAAACTTAGAGTTTATTATCATACTTATCTCTATCGGATTTCTAATCCTAATTTTTGCCGTTACAAATTATATAAACTTAACTGTTTCTCAATTAGAGTTCCGATCTAAAGAAATTGCTACCCGCAGGCTGATTGGCTCTTCAAAGGATAAAATATTCTATAAATTCATTATTGAGAGTATCATTATAACATCTATCTCATTTATCCTTGGGCTAATAATAGCTATTACCCTAGAGCCTTTTGCTAATTCAATCTTAAATTCTTCAATCTTTATCCTAAAAGATTTTAATTATATATATCTATCTGTCTATGTAGCTCTTATACTCATTACTTCTATCTTATCCGGAGTAATTCCTGCATGGATTATATCTTTAACAAAACCATTAGATACTGTAAAAGGAGATATAAAGAAAAAATCTAAAATGGTTTATGGGAAGCTGCTCATAGGGTTCCAAAACATTATTACGATAGCTTTAAATGCGTGTAGCATCACCGTAAACAAACAAGTAAATCATCTTATTAATGCGCCATTAGGATATAATTATAATAACATCCTGGAAATTGACACCTGGCAAGGGTTTATGAACTATTCTCAAATCAAGCAATCTGTAGATAAGATAAAAAACCTCCCATACGTAGAAAAAGTAGCACAATCTTTTGGAACCCCTATAAATAGAGGGAACAATAATACTTTTGACATAGGAGATGGGAAGAGACTGGGTTTACAGATATTCATAGGAGATAGATCCTATTTTGAGATGTTTGAATTAAAGCATAAACAAGGAGAGCTTATAAATAATGGTTATTATTTTACAGAGAACGTATTAAAAGAGTTGGGATACCCTGAAGACTCAAATGTTATAAAATTTGGGGATAATCAGAAGGAATATAAAGTATCGGGCATAATGGATAATATTAAGCTAAATAATATCCTTGCTCCGTATGAAACGTGTATGTTTAGGTATATAGAAGATATGGAGGGATATGTTCGCTTATTGGAGAGTGAAGAGGATGATTCTTGGTCACGCCCTTGGGAGATTTTAATTAAGCTCTCCCCCACTGCAAATAAGGATATTGCACTTTCTGATATAACAAAGATCGCTGAGGAGGTTACCGGAACAACATTACTGAAGATAGAATATTTAGAGGATCAAGTTGCAGTAAATTTCGCAAATGAAAAAAGAGTATCCGATTTAATCTTAGCATTTGCATTTATTGCTCTTATTATTTCCACATTGGGTTTATTAGCTATGTCCACATATTATATCCAGCAACGTAATAGAGAAATAGCTGTAAGAAAGATATTTGGCTCATCATCAAATGAGATCCTCTGGAAACTTATAAGCAATTTTATGATGATTATTATTATTTCATATATAATCTCTATACCCATCATATACTATATAATGCACAGGTGGTTAGAAGGTTTTACTTATAGAATAGCTTTAACCCCAATAATATTTATTGCCTCAGGCGCGATAGCCTCTATTATAGGGATATTAGCAACCTACTGGCAAAGTAAGCTGGCGGCAAATGAAAACCCTGCTGAACGAATAAAAAAATAAAGATTTATAAATGGCATAAGCCGTAATATTGAAAAACAGCATGAGATCTTACCTAAATTTTTTATCCCGTAACAAACTATATACTTTTATTATATTCTTTGGCCTAACATTATCTTTTGCATCCATAATTTTAATATTTGGGTACGCTCAGAACGAATTTTCGGTAGGAAAGGATAATCCAAATAAAGATAATCTTTATGCTATTGGTAGCAGTAAATTTATTGGGATGACTTATGCAACAATAGATAATATAATTAGTGATCTTCCAGAAATTCAAGACTACACAAGAGAATATTACGATATAAATCAGATTATAAAAACCAGTAACGGCATATACCTTACAAATTATATAGCTGTTGACAATACGTTCTTTAAGCTATTTAATGTAAACATAAAACGAGGGGATAAAGCCAATTTACTATCATCTACCCAAGAAGTTATACTTACTCAATCTTTTGCAAATAAAGTATATGGAAATGAGGATCCTATTGGAAAAAATATCACTTTCCCAATTTATGGAAAAGAGGTAAATTTTACAGTAAGCGGGGTAATAGAGGATAATAGGAACACCATCTTTGAGCCATACGACTTCATCATCAGTATTAAAGAACCCACAATATTCGCAAAAAAAGATTTTGGCTCTCATTTGGATCAGTTTGGGACTGTTCAAACATTTGTCTTATTGCCTAAAGACTTAAATCTAAAAGATTTTAAAGAAAAACTAAAGAAATCATATATAAAAGTATGGAATGACACATGGGACAAGAACACGGATTTTCTCTCCGGTGTATCACTAACTAAAGTAGATGAGGCCTACTACTCACCTCTATTTGCAAACACATTCAGGAAGGGAGATAAGACAAAGACTAATTTAATAATATTAGCCGGACTAATATTGTTACTATCTGCCATATTTAATTATATCAACTTAACCCTCTCCCAAACCGGTTTTCGTGCTAAAGAGTTTGCATCAAGGAGGCTACTCGGAGCATCAATTTATAGCATTATACTTAAATTTTTCTATGAGACTATTCTATTTATTTTTATATGCTTTTTATCAGGATATATTTTAGCTTACACATTGCTCCCTTATGCAACTTCTGTCCTAAATTCTAATTTTAATATAT
>CAZYQA010000298.1:0-3384 GCA_964649555.1 uncultured Muribaculaceae bacterium | reverse complement strand
GCCATGATATCATTTGTTACCGGTATGCAAAACCCGTTTGGGGTTATTGTAAAGTTCCTGGGATGCCCTCCTGTGGGTTGAAATCCTATTCTTTCTAATATATTATTATTGGGATTTATCTTGAATATAGAAATTCCATCATTCTTTACCCTTTGTGATGCGTAAAGGTATTCGCCATCTGGAGATATGTGGATGTCTGCACATCCGTAGGTACCCTCATTGGATCCTTTTTCTTTTGGGGCTACGGCTATTTCCTGTTGTAGTTGAGGTGTACTATATATATCTGAGTAGAGTAATATTGTACCCGATATTTCATTGATTACATAGAAGCTATCTCCATTATCTGAGAATGTAATATGTCTTGGGCCAGCACCACTTGGAGTATTAATAATGTATTTTGATAAAGTATCTATTTTATCCCCTTTTAGGTTGAATCTGTAGATGCAATCGTTTCCTAGGTCTGCTGCGAAAATAAAATCTTTATTAGGAGCAAAATATACTGAATGTAGGTGTGGAGATTGCTGTCTGTCGGGGCGAGATCCTGTATAGTTCTCTTTATTTGCTGCGCCCCCTGTAAATTGAATTGTTTGGGAGCAAGGGAGTAATTCTCCATTTATGCCTATTGGGAAAACCGTTAAGTTCCCGCCGCTATAATTGGCATTGATTACAATTTTTCCATTATTTGCAATAAAACAAGCATCTCCACCTACCGTTTGCCGGGTGTTGATTTCTGTTAAATTGCCATTATTTCTATTTATAGAAAAGGATGTTGCGATGGAGTTTGTAGGTAGCTCTTGAAGTGCGAATAGATTATTCTTATCTCCACTCAACGTAAGATAAGAGGGGTTCTCAATCTTATAGGAATTTAATATTTGTGCCTGAGCTGTATTCTGATCGAAAGAGTAAACATAAATCCCATCACTATCGGGAGCTAATGTATAACTCCCGATAATTAGGATTAATGTATTTAATATATCCATTCGGATTATTTTTGTCTGATATAGATTTGCAATGGAACTCCACTAAAGTTGAAATGCTCTCTTAAACGATTCTCTAAGTAACGTTTATACGGGTCTTTAACATATTGTGGTAAGTTACAGAAAAATGCAAATGAAGGGGATGGAGTAGGAAGCTGTGTTACAAACTTGATACGTACATATTTACCTTTAATTGCCGGTGGTGGATAATTCTCAATCTCCGGTAACATCGTTTCATTAAGAACTGATGTTGTGATACGGCGAGAATAATTTTCATATACCTCCATTGTAGCTTTAAGAACATCAAGTATTCTTTGCTTATTCATTACACTTGTAAAGATAATCGGAACATCTTTGAAAGGGGCAATTCTTTTCTCAACCTGCTCCTTAAATGTCTTCATTGTATTGCTATCTTTCTCAATTAAATCCCATTTATTAACAACAATTACACAACCTTTTTTATTCTTAATAATAAGATTGAAAATTGCCATATCTTGCGCCTCAATACCAGTCTGAGCGTCAATCATTAAGATACATACATCAGAGTGCTCAATTGAGCGAACAGCACGCATAACTGAGTAGAACTCTAGATCCTCTTTCACTTTTGCTTTCTTACGCAAGCCCGCAGTGTCTATAAGCTCAAACTCGTATCCGAATTTATTATAATGTGTAGAGATTGAATCTCTTGTTGTTCCGGCTATATTAGTTACAATATTTCTTTCTTCTCCCAAAAGAGCATTTGTCATAGATGATTTACCCACATTTGGGCGACCAACTATAGTGATGCGTGGTAGGTGATTCTCTTCAATCACCTCTTCATCCGGAGGTAGTAACTCACAAACTTTATCTAATAAATCGCCTGTGCCACTGCCACTTGCCGATGCGATACAATATGGCTCACCTAATCCTAAACAATTAAACTCGTAAGAACCATACATTTTATCTCCTGTATCAACCTTATTTACTACAAGAATAACAGGTTTTTTAGATCTTCTTAATATCTCAGCAATCTCAGAATCATAATCTGTGATACCTGTTTCCACTTCACATAAAAACAGAATTACGTCAGCCTCCTCAATAGCTAAATTTACTTGTTTTCTAATTTCTCCCTCAAATATATCATCTGAGTTTGAGGTATATCCACCTGTATCCACAACAGAGAATTCTCTGCCGCACCATTCGCTTTTACCATAATGTCTATCTCTGGTTACACCCGCAGTTTCATCAACTATGGCTTGTCTCATACCCACTAATCTGTTGAAAAGTGTGGATTTACCAACATTTGGCCTACCTACTATAGCTACTATTCCCATTATATTCTGTTTTTATTCAACGTGCAAAGATAATAAATAATTCTTTAATCTGTTTTATAACAGATTGGATGTGGGGTTTGTTAAAATGAAATGCAATATTTAGCTATTAATATTAAAGGGGAAATATCTTTATTTTATTAGTTTTCTTTCTTCTACTTCAGTTAGTACTTTCATTTGCTGAATAGCAATTAAATTAAGTTTTATAAGTCTGTCTCTTTGTGATATACCTTCATTAATTAAAACTGAGTTGATATTTTCCATATTTGATAGGCAAATAAGTTCATTAATAGTAGAATAATCACGAATGTTACCTTTTAGATCAGGATTATATTCTCTCCATTGTTTTGCTGTGATGCCATAAAGAGCCATATTTAAAACATCTGCCTCTAATGCATATATAATAGAGGTTTGTTGTGAGGTCAATTCTTCAGGTATAAGATTTTGCTTTATTGCATCTGTGTGAATATGATAATTTATTTTTGCAAGCTCTCTTTTGGCAGACCAACCAATATGCTTTTGCTCATCCTCCTTTAGCCTTTGAAATTCCTTGATTAAGTATAATTCAAACTCTACTGAAACCCAACTAGCAAACTTAAATGCAATATCTCGCTGTGCATAAGTACCTCCTCCAGAACCATTTTTTACTATTATTCCTTTAGCATTTGTTGTTTCAATCCAACGAGAAGGGCTCATAGTAAAGGAATTGCTGCCAGCTTCATGAAAAAGGGGATCGAATTCGACCCCCTTAAATTGAGGGTTATTTAGTTTCTCCCATAAACCTAAGTATTCAAGAGTGTTTTTTAATCTTAACCAATTTTTTACAACATCCTTAGGCTCAATAGAGTTCTTCTGACGAGCAATATCTGTAATTGATATATAATCAACATCACCTGACGTAATAGTTTTGATAATTGTATCTTTAACTATAATATTCTTTTGTTTTACCATATTATATACTTGTTAAAATATATCCACATTTATGAGAGGTTTTTATTGCCAATGAGCTATCTGAGCTTATCATCTTTCTAATTTTAGAAATTATGTTGTTTATAGAGTGTTCACTAGGGTTTGCCCCTGAATATAGTTCCTCAATT
>CAZYQA010000297.1:0-3393 GCA_964649555.1 uncultured Muribaculaceae bacterium | reverse complement strand
CCAACTATTACAATACTTATACCTATAGAAAGAGGGCTACTATCATGTAAAATGCTCATATTTACACCAAACATGCTTAGGATCCAACTTCCTAAATAAAATACCATAATTGTAATTAATGCAATGGTCATTATTTTCATGAAAGTTCCATTTACCTTTATCAGTCCGCTTCTGTAAACTGTAAACATAATAAATGCAGTAAGAAGCGTTAAAGAAACTGAATTAATAACAATATTTGGTGCAGTTTCAGCAAATGCATTATTGAACATTGCAGATATTCCCCCTAAAAATAGCCCCTCAGCAGCAGCATATATTGGTGCTAGTGCAGGTGCGGCTTTAGGTTTAAAGCTGATAATCATTGCTAAAATGAAGCCTACAATAGCTCCACCGATCATCCAACCTTGAACAGCAGCAGGGTTTGCTGAATCGTAAAATATCTTCCAAGTATAAGCAGCACCAGCTACAACTAATAATAATAGTAATAATGTTTTAGTTGCTGTACCACCAATAGTCATTACACCTTTGCCCGTATGAGCAGTGTTTCTAAAGATGTTCTCACTTAGAACCGGATTACCGGTATTATTCAAATTTGCCATATATTAAATTATGTTTTTTATTCTAAACAATTGTTCTTCAGGGTATAATATGAATTTTTTGCTTTTTCTAATCCACTTTTGTTCTTCAATCTTAATATGTTCTTTTATTTCATCCCAATTTCCGATTCCTTTAACATAATCGATTAGAATCTTATCTCCAAGTAACAATTCAATTGCAGTTTTGTCGTTTCCTGCTTCATATTTTCCCTCTCTAAACTTAAATTCTCTTAAATTATCGTTCAAGAACCTTAAAATCCGCAAATTATGTGCCAATGCGTGATATTGCATATTTGGATTTAATAATAATTGAAATCCAAAACAACACTC
Organism: uncultured Muribaculaceae bacterium; assembly: GCA_964649555.1. Classification (GTDB taxonomy): domain Bacteria; phylum Bacteroidota; class Bacteroidia; order Bacteroidales; family UBA932; genus Egerieousia. The sequence continues at coordinate 2,470 of CAZYQA010000297.1, read as the reverse complement.
ATTCTCAAATTTATGAAAAACAGGTATAAATTTCATCCATCTGATATAGGCTCCTGAATCAAAGATGGGATGATTAGGATCATTCCAGTTTTCATATCCGTTATCCTTATTGTATGAAACAAGTTTTTCCATAAACGGGGATCCAAAAATTTCAAATGGACGAGTAGTGCCTCTACCTTCACTAATATTTGTACCTTCCCATAAACATTGCCCAGAATAAAAATGGGCTGTAAAGAGTCCCGGGAAGTTTGGCGAAGGAGGGATGCTCCATGGCATAAAATCTTTACTTGATTGTGATGCCTTATATGAAATAATATGTAATGGAAATTTTGCATTTATTTCATTATAAAGGAAGTATGCCATTTCTCCTATTGTTAAGCCATGCCTATGTATAAGCCCCTCTATACCAATAAATGATCTATATCCTGCACGTAAAATTGTCCCTTCAACTTGTCTGCCTGCGGGATTAGGCTTATCAATAATATAGATAGGTAAGTCTATCTCATCTTGCTTTAATACTTTAAATAGGTTGAAAATAGTTGAAAGATATGTATAATATCTGCAGCCAACATCTTGCAATTCAATAATTAGTGCATCAATGTCGGCAAGTTTATTTACAGATGTATATAATGACTCTTCAGATTTTCCATATAGAGATACAAACTCTACACCTTTTAATCCTAAGTTTTTATAAACATCAGTTTCATCTAACTTTACTTGATCTTGCAGCTCTGCAAACAAACCGTGCTCGGGTGCAAATATCCTTTTTAGGTTGCCTCTTTTATAAAAGCTCTCAAAAAGATACTCACCGGTTTCTGGATGCCATGCAGTTTGATTACACAAAATTCCAACTTTACCCTTGTTTAATACAAGATCTGGTTGTTCAAAAATTGAAGTAGTTCTGAAAGAAAACATTATAATTAACCAATAATTTTATTAATTCTTCCAATTATCATTTGAGCTAATCCTTCTGCCTTTTCTTCAGTAGATGCTTCAGAATAGATTCTAATTATCGGCTCAGTATTTGATTTGCGCAAATGTACCCATGTTTTATCTGCATCAAAATCTATTTTAACACCATCTATATCAGTAACTCTCTCATTTGAGAATTCATTTTTGATAGAATCTAATATCTTGTCAATAAGGTTTTTATCTGATAGCTCTATTTTATTTTTTGAGATAAAATATTGAGGATATGTCATTTTTAATTCGGATGCTTTAACACCTTTGTGTGCTAAATTGCTTAAAAATAGAGCAATGCCAATATATGCATCTCTACCATGGTGTAAATTAGGATAAATAACACCTCCATTACCCTCTCCACCAATAACTGCTCCAACCTCTTTCATTTTTGTTGTAACATTAACCTCCCCAACAGCTGCTGTAAAGTACCTTTCACCTTTAGCTTCTGTAATATCTCTCAACGCTCTGGATGATGATAAATTAGATACGGTTGCACCTTTATCGTTACTTAATACGTAATCTGCAACAGATACAAGTGTGTATTCTTCTCCAAAAGGGTTACCATCTTCACAAATTAATGCTAGCCTATCTACGTCAGGATCTACAGAAACACCTAAATCAGCTTTTTCTTTAATTACTGTTTCTGATAGCTCAACAAGATTTTGTGGAAGCGGCTCTGGATTATGTGCAAAATTTCCTGTAGGTTCACAGTTTATTCCAATACATTTTACTCCTAATGCCTCAAATAGTTTAATCATAGTTGGCCCTCCTACAGAATTAACTGCATCAAGCACAACTGTGAAATTAGCCTCTTTAATGGCTTTGGTGTCAACTAATTTATCTTCTAAAACTGCTTTAATATGTTCGTCAGTAAAATCTTTGTAAGATATTTTACCTATATGGTCAACCTCGTAAAATTTGAAATCTTCATTTTCTGCAGTTTTTAGTAATGCTTCTCCTTCAGCTGCATTTAAGAATTCACCTTTTTCATTAAGGAGTTTAAGTGCATTCCATTGTTTTGGGTTATGTGATGCTGTAAGAATGATACCTCCATCAGCTTGCTCAAACATAACGGCCATCTCTGTAGTAGGAGTTGAAGCCAACCCGGCGTTAACAACATCAATTCCGCAAGACATCAAAGTTCCGCAAACAAGCGATTCTACCATCTCACCAGATATCCTTGCATCACGTCCAACAACTACCTTATATTTAGTTTTACCCGGAATTCTATTTCTTAGCTCTGTTGCATAAGCAGCAGTAAATTTAACAATGTCAATAGGAGTGAGGGCGTCTCCAATATTTCCCCCAATGGTACCCCTAATACCCGAAATCGATTTTATTAGTGTCATAATATTAAAATTTTATGAGCTGCAAATATAGTTATTCTTTTTTAGATAATATCTCATCTATAGATGGAATAATTATATCTTTCATAAACAGTTCATTCTGAATTTCAATATTAAGCTACAGTAAAGCTCCATGGGGTCTTTCCGTCTAGTCGCGGGTA
>CAZYQA010000296.1:0-3394 GCA_964649555.1 uncultured Muribaculaceae bacterium | reverse complement strand
CTCTTACAGATGATTCTCAATTTATTGAGGTACAAGAGCTATGGGCTCCTAATATTGTAATTGGTTATGGTAGAATGGGGGGGCAAACCGTAGGGTTTGTTGCAAACCAACCTCTATATTTAGCCGGTGTTCTTGATTGCGATTCTTCTGATAAGGCAGCTAGGTTTATCAGGTATTGTGATGCTTTTGAGATTCCTATTGTTACATTGGAAGATATGCCGGGTTATTTACCAGGTGTAGATCAGGAGCATGCAGGAGTTATTCGTCACGGTGCTAAATTATTATATGCTTATTCTGAGGCTACTGTTCCTAAGATTACAATTATTCTTAGAAAAGCGTATGGTGGTGGATATATCGCTATGAATTCAAGGCACTTGAGAGCAGATTTTGTATTTGCTTGGCCAACTGCGGAGATCGCTGTAATGGGTCCTGAGGGGGCTGCTAATATTATCTTTAGAAAAGAGATAATGGAGGCTGCTGACCCAGATGATATGAGAAAACAAAAAGTTAAGGAGTACAAAGATAAATTTGCTAATCCTTATGTTGCTGCTTCTAAAGGCTATATTGATTCGGTTATCAAGCCACAAGATACCAGAAAGTCTATTTTACACGCTTTGAGCATTTCTGCTAATAAGGTAGTAAAAAGACCATCTAAAAAGCATGGAGTTCCACCATTTTAATAGTTGCATTATGGAAGAGAATAAAATAAATGCAATAAATAGCGACTTTTCTGATGCCGTTCTTACTGAAGAGAATATCGAATATACAGACAAAATTCAGATATTTGAAGAGGGGCGCCAGTATAAAACTATGTTTACAAAAAAATTCATAGATCGCAAAAAATGGCAAGAGCCTAATAAGAATGAGATTTTATCAATTATCCCGGGAACCGTAAACTCTATCTTGGTTAAGAAAGGGGACAAGGTGAAAAAAGGAGATAAACTTCTTATCTATGAAGCAATGAAGATGAAAAATATTATTACAGCACCTTTTGATGCAGTGATAAAGAAAATAAATGCTAAAGAGGGAGAAAAATTACCTAAGGGTGCATTACTAATCCTTTTAACTAAGAAATCCTAAAACTTTAGTAATTTAAAGTAGATATAGGCTGTTCATTAATTGGACGGCCTATTATTTTATTTGCAAATTCAACTTTATGATTGTAATTTAGATGCTTAAAACTATGATAAAATGAAAGAGGGGATGGCTAAAAACATTGCAATTAGGCAGGAAATAGGTAATAAGGGGGAGGATTTAGCTTGTGAGTATCTTGAAAATATTGGATATGAAGTTATTGCTAGAAATTGGAGAGTAGGGCATTTGGAGTTGGATATAATTGCTGAATATAAAAACGCAGTGCATATTGTTGAGGTGAGAACGTTATCATATCCGGCCATACACCAACCTTTTGAAACTATAAATTTAGCAAAACAGCGCAAAATTATTAAAGCTGCATCAATTTTTGCCGCAAAGGAGAGGGTTCGTAATGAGATTATTTTTGATGTGGTCTCTATAATTTTGAAAACAGATTCCTATAAATTAGAGCATATAAAAGATGCTTTTTCTCCGTTGTGGTAATTAATATGGACAGTATTAGAAAAAATATATTGATATGGAAAATATGAATAATAATAAGTATTGTATAATAATGGCAGGGGGTATAGGGAGTAGATTCTGGCCAATGAGTAGAAATTCTATGCCTAAACAGTTTTTGGATATATTGGGGACGGGCAACTCATTTTTACAAGATACCTATAATAGATTTATAAAGATTATACCTAAAGAGAATATAATAGTTGTAACTTCTGCTCAATATGGAGATCTTGTAAAGCTGCAACTTCCAGAGATTCCTGTTGAAAATATCTTATTAGAGCCTCATAGGAGAAATACTGCACCATGTATAGCTTATGCAACATATAAGATTTATAAGAGAAACCCCGATGCTACTGTTGTGGTAGCCCCTTCGGATCATTTGATATTAAATGAGGATGTTTTCATTTCAACAATAGATAATATTCTTGATTTTGCAGCAGAGAATGATGATTTATTTACAATAGGGATAAAACCTGTAAGGCCTGAGACAAATTACGGATATATACAGACAAATACTCAGAAAGAGAGAAATATTAACGGCTATGTGTCTTACAATGTAAAAACATTTACTGAGAAGCCTGATAAAGAATTAGCTAAAGTGTTGGTAGAGAGTGGGGAATTTTTGTGGAATTCAGGTATTTTTGTTTGGAATGTGGCAACAATCAAAGGGGAGTTGGAAAGGTTTTTACCGGATATTGCAAATGCTTTCAAGGATGGGGAAGAGTTTTATTATACAGACAAAGAGGAAGAGTTTATTAAAGGAGTTTATGAGACTTGTAATGGTATTTCAATAGATTATGGAGTGATGGAGAAGACTGATAAAAGCTGGGTTTTTGAATCGGCTTTTGGCTGGAGCGATTTGGGTACATGGGAATCTTTATACGCTAATAATGCTAAAGATGAGAATAATAATATGATTCAAGTAGATGAGGGAATGATTGAGAATGTTAAAGATTCGATAATAGTATCTAAGGAGAAAGATAAACTTTTAGTAGTGAAAGATCTCGATAATTATATGGTTGTAAACACAGATGATGTGTTGATGATTTGCCCTAAAGATCCGGTAATATTTAAAAATATTATTACAGATCTTGCTGTGAATGATTTTACTAAATTTCAATAATAAACGTATGAACAAACCAATTGATTTATGTGTGCAGAGTGAGATAGGCAAGCTGGAGGGCGTAATTTTACATACTCCTGGTGCTGAGGTTGAGAATATGACTCCCGAGACCGCTCAGAGAGCATTATATAGTGATATCTTAAATCTTTCAATTGCGCAAAACGAATATAAACAACTAAATGGAGTATTGAGTAAATATACCAATACCTATCAGATACAAGATTTACTTGTTTCTGTTTTAGACTCATATAGACAAAGAGAATCCTTAATAGGTAAAATTTGTATTTCTGAGAAAGTTACCCAATACTTTGATGATCTAATGGAGATGTCTTCAAAGCAACTTGCCAAAGTGCTTATTGAGGGATTACCAGCTAAGATAAATTCGCTTACGTCTTATCTGAAAGATGAATACTACGCGCTTTATCCACTTTATAATTTTTATTTTACAAGAGATGCTTCTGTCTCTATAGGTAATAATGCTCTTGTTTGTAGGATGGCTAATAAGGTGAGAATGAGAGAATCACTTATTATGGAGGCTATCTTTAAGAATAAGGAGTTATTTAATTGTAATGTGCTTAATGCTCATGATTTCAATCCGGGCAATAATGAAATATATATGGAAGGGGGAGATATTTTAGTGGCACGTGAAGATATTTTATTGATTGGAAATGGAGTGAG
>CAZYQA010000295.1:0-3395 GCA_964649555.1 uncultured Muribaculaceae bacterium | reverse complement strand
ATATAAAATGCCCCCATTCATCAAAATTATCATAATAAATATTATTATAAAAGATATCGGTAACAATAAAAGCTAATAGAGATATCAAAAAAATAAGCGATTCTATCCTCTCCCACAAATTATTAATATTCTTTTCAATAAATTTAGCACCCTTTAGATTAAATAACGAAGAATATGAAACTACTACACTTCTCACAATCTTGTCATAAGCAGCAAAAAAGAATATTATCAGAGAAAAGACAACTAAAGAATTAAATATCATATCTGAAAAAGAAGGAATCATAATTAATTTCCTCTTTTAGCATTATATCCCATTTCTGTCAGAATCTTAACAATCTTATCCCTATTATCACCTTGAATCAATATCTCACCATCCTTAGCAGCACCCCCAACACCACATTTGCTTTTAAGCAATCTTCCAAGTTGCTCCAAATCATCATCAGATCCAACAAACCCTTTTACAGCGGTAACCTGCTTCCCGGCTCTCCCTTTTTTATCAATAGCAACTATCAATTTCTGTTTATTAGCCGGTAATGTCTCGCACTCATCATGCTCTCCATTATCATAATTAAAATCAGGATTAGTAGAATATACCATTCCCAGCCTACTTTTCCAATCATTATTAGCCATAGAAATAAAATTGTATGATTTTTGTTGCAAATTTAATATTAAAAAACTAAAATCTTATATTTGCATAGTATATTTGCATCACATAATTGCATCGTATAATTGCACTAATACCTAATATATTATAATTTATGGAGTTAAAGAGGTTTAATTTGACAAATAATGTTATTTCAATAATAATATTATTTGTTGCATCATTTACTTATCTCTCTACAATTGAGCCCACTGCAAGTTTCTGGGACTGTGGAGAATTTATCGCATCATCATACAAACTAGAAGTTGGGCACCCTCCGGGAAACCCCGTATTTCAATTGATAGCACGCTTTTTTACACTCTTTGGAGATGAAATGAAAGCTGCAGTATTAGTAAATGCTATGAGTGCGATGTGTTCAGCACTTACAATATTCTTCCTATACCTTACAATTGTGCATCTAGGGCGCAGAATTATAGAAAAAACAGGCCTTGAACTCACCAGAGCAAACACAATATCAGTATTTGGTGCAGGTATAGTAGGGTCATTAGCATACTGCTTCTCAGACACATTCTGGTATTCGGCAGTTGAGGGTGAAGTATATGCAATGTCATCACTATTTACGGCCGTGGTATTCTGGGCAATCTTAAAATGGGAAGAGCAGGCAGATTTCTCATACTCAAACAGATGGATACTATTAATAGCATTCCTAATGGGTATCTCAATAGGAGTCCATCTACTCAACCTCCTTACAATTCCGGCATTAGTATTTATATATTACTACAAAAAATACGAAGTAACCACCAAAAGGTCAATATATGTATTCCTTATCTCCGTAGTAATCCTAGCAGCAATATTATATGGTATTATTCCATACCTACCTCTTACTGCAGCATACATAGACTTATTTGCCGTAAATACATTAGGGCTTCCAATGAATGCCGGAGCCGTAATATATGTACTGGCACTTATAGCAGCAGGTTTCTGGGGTGCATATTACACTTACAAGAAAAACAAAGTGCTACTCAACACAATCATAATGTGTGTAACCCTAATCGTTATAGGATACTCAACATTTGCGGTTGTAGTAATTAGATCAAGTGCAAATACACCTACAAACGAATATCAACCCGATAATCCTTTTACACTAGTAAGATATATAGGGCGTGAACAATACGGAAGCAATCCTTTAATATATGGACAAACCTATGCGTCACCCGTAATAGATTTTAACGTACCAAAATACTACAACGTACTTGATGGTAAATATGTAAAAGTGGATGGCCCCATAGAGCCGGTATATAGCTCTAATTCAAAAATGCTATTTCCTAGAATGTGGCAATCGGGAGCAGATGATGCCTATGTGCCATTTTTCCAGATGTACACAGAGAACAGAGGAAAAACAATACAAGGATCAAAACATAAAGTACCTACATTCAAAGACAACTTATCATTCTTCTTTGATTACCAACTCAACTTTATGTACTGGAGATACTTTATGTGGAACTTCGTAGGAAGGCAAAATGATCTTCAAGCCAGTATACCGGGCGAACTATTCAGAGGAAACTGGGAGAGTGGTATCCCATTCATAGATAAAATGCGATTAGGCGACCAAACCGAAGGGCCTGAATACATAGTAGATAGCAGATCCAAAAATCACTACTACTTTCTTCCTTTAATACTAGGGCTAATAGGTTTATTCTACCAGCTTAAAAAAGATAAAAGGAATTGGTTTGTAACTATGCTCCTATTCTTCCTTACCGGAATAGCTATCGTGATATATCTGAACCAGCCTCCAATGCAGCCAAGAGAGAGAGATTACGCTTATGCAGGATCATTCTACGCATTCTCTATATGGATAGGATTGGGCGTAATGTGGATATATGAACTCCTAAGAAAAGCCATGAAGCCGGAAATCGCAGCAGGAGTAGCCTCTGTAGCTACACTTGCTATCCCAATTCAAATGGCAAGCCAGAACTGGCATGATCACGACAGAAGCGGAAGATATACTGTATCTGAGCTTGCATACAACTATTTGCAAACTGTAGATCCTAATGCCATACTTGTAACACATGGAGATAACGACACATTCCCACTCTGGTATGCACAAGAGGTAGAAGGAGTGAGAACAGATGTGCGAATCATGAACACCTCTTTGATGGGAATGGACTGGTACATAGATCAGATGCAAAATCGCACTTATGAATCAGATCCTGTAAAATTCTCAATTCCAAGAACTCAATACTTCTATGGGACAAACGACTATGTGCAGATTTACGACAGATTTGACGGAAAAACAATTCCTGCAAAAGATCTTATCAGCATATTTATGAATCCTAAGATAACCATTCCATTATCTGACGGAAAAAATCATAACTACATAGCAGCAAGAAACTACACAATTCCTGTAAATAAAGAGAATGTTGCTAAATATAAGATAGTATCAGAAGAAGATATGAGCAAAGTTCCCGATACAATAAGATTATCTATTCCTGAAGGGAAAAGTTCTTTGAGTAAAACAGAGTTGATGATATTAGATTATCTATCAAATTACAATTGGGACAGGCCATTATATCTACTTCAAAAAGGAGCTGACGTAAATATAGGACTAAAAGACTATTTACAATACGAAGGCTTTGCTTACAAATTTGTACCGATTAAGAATACTACCGGAACATCAAACACAATAGCGCAGGCAGATACAGATGCTTTATACGACAAAATAATGAATGTATATAAATGGAACAGCTTGGCTGATACTACAATAAATATAGATTATCAGAATCTGTTAACATTT